>NZ_RCVI01000420.1:0-9294 GCF_003667455.1 Micromonospora sp. CV4
GGCGAGGGACAGGACGAGGACGGTCTTTCGGAGCAGCATGGCTGCACCTCCGGGGGGAGGCACCCGGCGAACCGGGCAGGTGGGTGGGGGTGTCCGGTCGACCGTGCGACGATGATGCGCGCAACAATTTGGAAACGTCAATGACTTGTTACGCGCCGGTAACCCGTTGTTCCGACGGAGGCGCAAACCGGCATATCGCCATCGCTCCACATCGGACGCTCCCCCGGCGCGCACACCCCGCGGCGCGACGGCGGATGGCATGCTGTGGCCGTGGCCGCTGACGAACCCACCGAGCGCCGGCTGCGGGTGATGCCGTGGTGGCTGGTCCTGGTCGGCCTGCTGGTCGCCGCCGCCCTCGGCTGGCTCGTGCTGGACCTGCTGCTCACCGAGGCCGACCGGGCCAGCCAGCCGGACACCCGCGCCACGTTGCGTATCGACGCGATCCGCACCGGCCTGACCGTGGTCGCCGGCACCGGCGGCGGGCTGGCGCTCCTGCTGGCCGCCCGCCGGCAGTGGATCGCCGAACGCGCACAGCGGCACCAGGAGAGCGTCGCCGTCCGGGACCAGGCGCACCGCGACCGGGTGCAGGCGCACGCCGAGTCGGTGGCCGAGGCCGCGCAGCGGCACCAGGACCGGCAGTCCGGGGCGGCCGAGCACGACGCGGCCGAGCGTCGGCTGACCGAGCTCTACACCCGGGCGGTCGAGCTGCTCGGCAACGACAGCGCGGCGGTACGCCTCGGCGGGCTGCACGCGCTGGAGCGTCTCGGTCAGGACAATCCGGCACAGCGCACGACGATCGTGGCGGTGCTCTGCGCGTACCTGCGGATGCCGGCGCCGGACGACGAGCCGCGCGAGACGGAGGTCCGGCGCAGCGCGCAGCGGGTCCTGACCCGGCACCTGCGCGCGGACGACGCGGGCCACTGGCCGGACGTCGTGCTGGACCTGACCGGCGCCGCGCTCGTCGACTTCGACGCCACCGGCTGCACGCTGGTCGACGCGGACTTCAGGCGTGCGGTGTTCACCGGCACGACCAGCTTCGCGGGCGCGATCGCGCGGGGGCCGCTGCTGTTCGGGGCGGCGGTCTTCGGTGACGTGGTCGTCGACGACCTCAGCGCCGACGGGGAGGTCGTGCTGGACGGCGCACGGTTCGGCGGGTCGGCGAGCTTCGAGGGCGCCGCGTTCGACGGCCTGTCCTGCCGGCGGTCCAGCTTCGCCGGCCCCACCTCATTTCGTCGGGCGACCTTCGGCCAGCCGACCAGCTTCGACGCGACCCGGTTCGAGGACGCCGCCTCGTTCCGGGAGGCCGAGTTCCTCGGCGCTCTGTCGATGGAGCACACCGAGTTCGGCGGGTCGGCCAGCTTCCGCTCGGTCCGTTTCACGAACATGGCGCTGTTCCGCTGGACGACGTTCGGCGCGGAGGCGCTGTTCGACGGCGCCCGCTTCACCGACGCCGCGAACTTCGGTCGGGCCCGATTCCACAGCATGGCCAGCTTCCGCGACGTCCAGTTCAGCCGGCCACCGCAGGTCGAGCAGGCGCGGGCGGTGGTCGACCTTGGTCACCGCTGGCCGGCGGGCACGGTCGTCAAGCGGCTCGACGACGAGTGGCTGCTGCTCGTCGACGGTTGAGCGGTCAGCGGGCGACGGCCGGCGGGCGCAGCCCGTCCAGGGCGACGCCGAGCACCCGGTCACGCTGCTCGGGCGCCGGGAACTGGGCCATCGTGAGCCCGCTGATCAATCGCACGACGTCGTCGAAGCCGATGTCGTCGCGGACCTCGCCGGCCGCCTGGGCGCGGTTCATCAGCGGCTCGCCGGCGGCGTAGATCTCCGTCCGGCAGCTCCGGAAGATCTCGGAGTCGTGCAGCAACTCCTCGGCGAGCGCCCGCTTGGTGGCGACGTACGCGACGAAGCGGTGCAGCCAGGCGACGAGGGCGTCCCACGGGGGCAGCTCGGCCAGGTCCGCGGCGGACCGGCTCAGGGCCCGCACCTCCTCGACGTAGACGGCTTCGAAGAGGTGCCGGCGGCTCGGGAAGTTGCGGTAGAGCGTGCCGATGCCCACCCCGGCTCGCCGGGCCACGTCCTCCAGGGAGGCGGCGGCGCCGTGCTCGGCGAACGCGTCGCGGGCGGCGGCGATGAGGGCGTCGTAGTTGCGCCGCGCGTCGGCCCGCTTCGGCCGCCGGGCGAACACCTCGGGCGCCTGCCCCGCGCTGCTCATGACGTGCGTCACCTCACCCTGGTTGCATCCGGAGGCACCCCTCCGCTAGCTTAGTGGAGGCACCCCTCCGGAATCCCGGAGGCCTGCCTCCGGTTAGCTTACCTCGGGACCGCCCGATCCGCCTGGCCACCCGATCGCCCGGTCCCGACAGCCCCACCCGCCTCCACACGGCGGGTCACAAACCTCCTTCCGTACCGCAATCAGGGAGTTTTCTCTCGTGGCAGTGACATCCCGACGCAGCTCGCGTCGGCTCACCTTCACCGTGCTCGCGGCCGGCGCCGGGTTCTTCGCGATGCTCCAGTCGCTGATCACCCCGGTGCTGCCGACCATCCAGCAGGACCTGCACACCTCGCAGAACACCGTGACCTGGGTACTGACCGCCTACCTGCTCTCCGCGTCGATTTTCACGCCGATCCTCGGCCGGGTCGGGGACATGGTCGGCAAGGAGCGGACGCTGGTCGTCTCGCTCGCCGCACTCGCCCTCGGCTGCCTGCTGGCGGCCATCGCGCCGAACATCGGCGTCCTCATCATCGCCCGCGTCGTGCAGGGCATCGGCGGCGCCGTCTTCCCGCTGTCGTTCGGCATCATCCGCGACGAGTTCCCCGCCGCGCGGGTCTCCGGCGCCGTCGCCGCCATCTCGGCGATCGTCGCCGTCGGCGGTGGCCTCGGTGTCGTGCTGGCCGGCCCGATCGTCAGCACGCTGGACTACCGGTGGCTGTTCTGGATCCCGATGGTCGTGGTCGGGCTGACCGCCGTCGCCGCGTACCTCTTCGTGCCCGAGTCGCCGGTGCGTACCCCCGGACGGATCGACTGGCGGGCCACCCTGCTGCTCTCCGGCTGGCTGGTCGCGCTGCTGCTGCCGATCAGCCAGGGCGCGGCCTGGGGCTGGACCTCTCCCCGGGTGCTCGGCCTGCTGGCGCTCGCCGTGGTGCTGCTCGTCGGCTGGCTGGTCGCCGAGGTGCGCTCGTCCAACCCGCTGATCGACATGCGGATGATGCGCCTGCCCGGCGTCTGGACCACCAACCTGGTCGCCCTACTCTACGGCGCGTCGATGTTCTCCGTGTACGCGTTCCTCCCGCAGTTCGTGCAGACCCCCACCGCCGCCGGCTACGGCTTCGGCGCCAGCATCAGCCAGGCGGGCCTGCTCATGCTGCCGATGCTGGTCGCGATGTTCGTGGCGGGCCTGATCGCCGGCCGGCTCCAGTCCGTCTTCAGCGCCAAGGCGCAGCTCGCCACCGGCGCCGCGTTCAACGTGGCCGCCTCCGCGATGCTGGCCGCCGCGCACGACACCCGCTGGGAGGTCGCGCTCGCCGGCGGCCTGGTCGGCCTCGGCATCGGCCTGGCCTTCGCCTCGATGGCGAACCTCATCGTGGGCAGCGTGCCCGCCAGCCAGACCGGCGTGGCCACCGGAATGAACGCCAACATCCGCACCATCGGCGGCGCGATCGGCGCCGCCGTGGTCAGCGGCGTGATCACCGCCCACCCGCAGGCCAACGGACTGCCCCGGGAGGCGGGCTTCACGACGGGCTTTCTGGTCCTCACCGCGATCGCCCTGGCGGCCGCGCTCGCGGCCCTGGCCGTCCCGTCCGCCCGGCGGGCGTCGGCCGGTCGCCGGCCGTCCACCGCGACGATCATCGAGTCGGAGCTAGCCGGCGAGTTCGCCACCCTGCCGTCGACCCGCTGAGGTCCGTGTCGCAGCCCGGGCGGTTCGCCGCCCGGGCTGCGGCATGTTCGGGAGTACGCTGGCCGCTCCCCCGTCCACCGTCCGTCGTCTTCAGGATGCGCCCATGTCCGAATTGCTGACCGCCGACCGCATCGACGAGCTCGGCGCCCTGGGAGCCAAGAGCCCGGACCCGGCCGCGCTCGTCGCCGAGCTGGTCGGCGCCGTCGACGAGGGGCGGGTCGCCGATCCCGACGACACCGGCTACGCGCTGCTGGTCGCCGCGGACATCCTGGTGCAGGCGGGTGACCTGGCCGACGCCCTCGCGCTGACCACCCGCGCCATCGCCGAGCAGCCGGAGGACGACCCGTACGCCCGATCGAAGCGCGGCGGGCTGCTGCTGCGCCTCGGCCGCGAGGACGAGGGCCTGGCCGAGCTGACCGTCCTGCGCCCGCTGCTGGAGACCGATCCCGACGCCACGTACCTGATCGACGACCTGGCGGACGCCGGCCGCACCGACACGGCGCTGGAGTGGCTCACCGCGGCGCTCGACGCGATCCTGGAACGGACCCGGACCCAGCAGCACGAGTCCGAGGACGCGCAGGACGAGGCCGCCGCCATGATCTACGGGCTGGCCCAGCGGCGGCACGACCTCCGCGAGGACCTGGGCCTGCCGCACGACGACTACGACAACCTCGCCGACCGGCTCCGCGCGGCGAGCGACCACGCGCTCGACGCGCTGGAGGACGGCCCGGCGACGCTGCTGTTCTGGCCGCGGGCGGAGTTCGAGGCGCTGCTGGCGCGCTGGCCCGCGCTGGCCGACGACTTCCCCGCCACCTGGGACGAGCACCGCGCCCAGATCGAAGGCGCGCTGGCCAACGCCGCCTCGCTGGGCGGCGCGGACCTGGGCGTGGTCGCCGGCACCGTCGCCGGTCTGGCGGCCTTCGCCGGCGATGACCCCATCGACGAGGAAACCCTCGACGAGTACGCCGACAGCCTCGACGAGGCCGGCGTTGCCGCCTGGCCGCCCGGGCGCAACGACGCCTGCTGGTGCGGCTCGGGCGCCAAGTACAAGAAGTGCTGCCTGCCGCGCTCGCGCAGCTGAGCACGTCTCTGGGGGCAGCCGGCCAACCGCCTGCGCGGCTAGGCTCGTCGCGTGACGGCAGCGGAGCAGCACGAGACCATTGAGGACAGTCCGGTCGGCTGGGTCGCCAGCCACATCCGGCGCTACGTGGAGACCGGCGGCGCGGAGGGCGGGACGTACCACGGCTACCCCGCACTGCTGCTCACCACCCGGGGCCGCCGGTCGGGCAAGCTGCGGCGCACCGCGCTGATCTACGGCCGCGACGGCGACACCTACCTGCTGGTGGCGTCGAACGGCGGCGCGGTCAAGCACCCGGCCTGGTACCTGAACCTGAGCTCCGATCCGGCCGTGGAGGTCCAGGTCGGTGCGGAGCGGTTCGCCGCACGGGCCCGGACGGCGACCGCCGAGGAACGCGTCCGGCTGTGGCCGGTCATGACGGCGGTCTTCCCGACGTACGCCCGCTACCAGAAGGGCACCGACCGCGAGATCCCCGTGGTCGTCATCGACCGCGCTCCGGGCGCACCGGCTTCCGCAGCGGACTGAGCTCTGCCGGCTCCGCCGACGGCGGTGGTGACCGCCAGAGCCGATCTGCTCCGCGGGCTTGACCTTGACGCTGCGTCAACCCTCCATGCTGACCGGCATGAGCCTCCCGCCACCAACCGATCAGGTCGCGCAGCCCGCGATACACGTGCACGGCCTGGAGAAGTCGTTCAAGAACTTGAAGGTGCTACGCGGCGTGGACATCGACGTGGCGCGCGGCAGCATCTTCGCCCTGCTCGGCTCCAACGGAGCGGGCAAGACCACCGTCGTGAAGATCCTGTCCACGCTGCTCAGGGCCGACACCGGGACCGCCCGGGTCAACGGCTTCGATGTCGCGACACAGGCCGCCGACGTCCGCGAGTCCATCAGTCTCACCGGGCAGTTCGCGGCGGTCGACGAGATCCTCAGCGGGCGGGAGAACCTCGTCCTGGTCGCCAGGCTGCGACACCTCCGGAACCCGGGCACGATCGCGGACGACCTCCTGAGGCGTTTCTCGCTGACCGACGCGGCCACCCGGAGGGTGGCGACGTACTCCGGTGGCATGCGCCGCCGCCTGGACATCGCGATGAGCCTCATCGGGAATCCGCCGGTCGTCTTCCTCGACGAGCCGACCACCGGGCTGGACCCGGAGGCGCGCATCGAGGTGTGGCAGGCCGTCAAGGAACTCGCCGAGGGCGGCACGACGGTGCTGCTCACGACCCAGTACCTCGACGAGGCCGAGCAGCTCGCCGACCGGATCGCGATCCTCCACGAGGGCCGGATCATCGTGAACGGCACCCTCCACGAGCTCCGGCAGCTCCTCCCACCCGCCGAGGTCGAGTACGTCGAGAAGCAGCCAACCCTTGAGGACGTCTTCCTCACCCTCGTCGGCGCCCGAACGGACAAGGAACAACGATGACCAAGCACTTCCTCGGCGACACCGCCGTCCTCCTGGGCCGTTCGCTGCGCCACATCTCCCGGAGCCCGGACACCATCATCACCACCGCGATCATGCCGATCGCGTTCATGCTGCTCTTCGTCTACGTCTTCGGCGGCGCGATCCAGACCGGGTCCGACTCGTACGTGAACTACCTGCTGCCCGGCATCCTGGTCATCACGATCGCCTCGGGCATCTCGTACACCGCCTTCCGGCTCTTCCTGGACATGCAGGGCGGCATCTTCGAACGGTTCCAGTCCATGCCGATCGCACGATCCTCCGTGCTGTGGGCGCACGTCCTCACCTCGCTGGTCGCCAACCTGACCTCGCTCGTGGTCGTCGTCCTCGTCGCCCTCCTGATGGGCTTCCGCACCGGGGCGGGCCTGCTGGGGTGGCTCGCGGTCGCCGGCATTCTGGTCCTGTTCACCCTGGCGCTGACCTGGATCGCCGTGGTCCCCGGCCTCACCGCGAAGTCCGTGGACGGCGCGAGCGCGTTCTCCTACCCGCTCATCTTCCTGCCGTTCATCAGCTCGGCCTTCGTACCCACCGAAACCATGCCCGGCCCCGTGCGCGCCTTCGCCGAGCACCAGCCGGTGACCTCCATCGTCAACGCGATCCGGGACCTGTTCACCCAGCAGCCGGTCGACACCGACATCTGGACCGCCCTCGCCTGGTGCGGCGGCATCCTCGTCGTCGCCTACGTGTTCGCCGACATCACCTACCGTCGCCGGATCTCCTGAGCCGGCGCCGACCGGATCCGGGCGCGTTGGGGGCAGGATCAGAGCATGCTGACGATCGGTCAACTGGCGGCGTATGCCGGCGTCACGGTGCGGGCGGTGCGGCACTATCACCAGATCGGGCTACTTCCCGAGCCGGAGCGGGACGCTTCGGGTTACCGGCGGTACGGCGCAGCAGCGGTCGTGTCCCTCATCAGGATCCGCACCCTCGCCAACGCCGGCGTGCCGCTGTCCCAGATCGGTCGACTGCTCGACGCCGACGCCGCGACCTTCGCCGAAGCGGTTCGGAAAATCGACCGCGACCTGCGCGAGGAGATCGAACGGCTGGAGACCAGCCGCGAGCAGATCGCGCAGCTCACTGCCGGCGACAGTCTGGCACTCCCACCGGAGGTGGTCTCGTATCTCGACCGGCTCCGGGAGATCGGAACGTCCGAGCGGGTCGTGGAGGGCGAACGGGACGGCTGGATCCTGGTCGCGGCCGGCTGGCCCGACCGCATCCACGAGTTCATGCCCGGGAAGATCGCACAGCTCGACGACCCGCGGGTCGTCCGGCTCTATCGGGTGCTGTCCGACATCTTCGACAGTGACGTACGCGACGACCCGCGCCTGGAGGAAGCCGCCGATCTCATGGCCTGTCTGGCCGAGCAGGCATACGCCTACGGCGGGATCAACCTCGGCGAGGAGGCCTACGACGATCTACCGCACGACCTGCTGGATGCGCTCGCCCTCGAGGCCGACCCGCGGTTGGAGCGGTTGCAGGACCTGATGCGCGAGCGTGGCTGGGCGGGCTGGAACCGGATGGAGCGTCTGCCGGAGCCGCCCGCCTGACCTCCGCCGCTTCGCCAGCTCTCGGTGGGTTGCGCTGCCACCACCCTGGTCAGTTTCCCAGCGCGCGGACCTTGGCGATCGTCTCCTGGACGTGCTGCTTCGCCGGGTCGCCGCCCTGCGACGCCTGCGCGAGGGCCTGGCGGTACGCGTCGATCATGCCGATCAACGGGCCGGCGGCCACGCCCTCCAACGCACCGGCGACCAGCGCCCGCGCCTCGGCCGCGTCCTGCGCTGCCGCTGCGGTCTTGGCCTTCGCCTCGTCCAGCTTCTGCGACGCCGCCGCCAGCCTCGCGATGATCTGTGCCGCGCTCACGAGCGCCTCCCCCATTGCTCGACCATCACCTCCACCACCGCAGCGGCGGAGACCACAAGGGAGAGTACGAGATCCCCGCACCCAGCGCGACCGCCCACTCGCTCGGCAGGCTCAAGATCGACACGACATCGCCGAAGTCGCGGTATCCCGCCGGCCTGGACACCCCGATATCAGCGATACCGAGTGGATCATGCCCGAGACGGGCTGGCCTGAGGCCAATTCGCCGCAGCAACCGGCCATTTCCCCGTTCGATCGCCTCCGGCCGTGACTGGCGCACTCGTGCGGTGAAACTCGGGCTGGACCGCCGGTCAGCGCCGGTTCGTGGCGCCCGCCCGGGAACGCCACAACCCCACCGGGCGCGACGTCGACCCGGCCCTGACCGGCGGCACGGTCCGCAGACTCAAGATCGACACGACATCGCCGATATCGCGGTATCCCGCCGGCCCGGACACCCCGATATCGGCGATACCGAGTGGATCACGCCCGAGAAGGGCTGGCCTGAGGCCAATTCGCCGCAGCAACCGGCCACTTCCCCCGGAGGCAGCTGGGCGGGCCGGCGGGGCTCAGCGCAGGCCGCGGACCAGCAGCAGGTAGCCGCAGTAGGCGACCGGGACCAGCAGGAAGCAGATCAGGAACCCGAGCGGCAGGTAGCGCGGCGGGGTGCCGGCCACCATGGCCGGCCGACCCCACCGGCCGAGCACCAGGTACCCGCCGAAGAACGCCAGCGCCGGCAGCCCGGCGCAGATCCACGCGCCGAGGGTGAACCCGTCGACCAGGCCGACCCCGGAGGCGAGCACCAGGGCCAGCATGAGCACTCCGGCGGCGGCCCCGCACCCGGCGTAGACGGCGACCGCGCGGGCCAGCGGCGACCAGGTGGGCAGCAGCGCCGGCCGCTGGGCCAGCAGCTCCGCCTGGTGTCCGTGCCGGTCGGCCTCGTCGGCCATCCGCCGGGCCAGCTCCAGCTCCGTGCTCGGGTCGACCGCCGCCGCGCGCTGCGTCGGCAC
>NZ_RCVI01000382.1:0-9136 GCF_003667455.1 Micromonospora sp. CV4
CCGTATCCCGGCCAGCGCGCCGACCGGCGACGACCTCACCTCGCTCGCGGTCTACATCGCCCACGACCGGGTCGGCGCGCTGTTGTCGGTGCTGATGGAGCTCGCCGTCCGGGGGGTCAACCTGACCCGGATCGAGTCCCGCCCGACGGGCGAGGCGCTGGGCCGGTACGTCTTCTTCCTGGACTGCACGGGGCACGTCGCCGACGTGCGGCTGGGCGAGGCGTTGCAGGGCCTGCGCCGGGTCTGCGCCGACGTCCGTTTCCTGGGCTCGTACCCCCGGCACCGCTGGGCCGAGTCGGCGGGTGAGCGGCCGGTGCCGGCGCCGGCCGGCCTCTCCGACGTCGACTACGCCGACGCGGCGGCCTGGCTGGCCCGGCTGCGCAGCGGCGAGCTGAGCTGACCGGGGTGCCGGCGCGTCCCGGGATCAGGGGCGCCGGCACCGGCGTGATCAGCTCAGGAGACCGCCGAGCAGGCCACCCTCCTGCTGCTGCTGGCCGCTACCCATGATCGGCGGCTCCTCGGAGGGCTGGACCACCACGAAGCCCTGGCCGGCGAAGCTCATCGTGAAGGACTCGCCGGTGCGTCGCCCGAGGAGCGTGCCGAGGCCGAGCTGCTCGGCCCGGTGGTAGCCGGTCTGGAGGTTGGCCGACCAGCAGACCGCGGCCTGCGGGTCGACGTACGTCGGGGCGTCCACGTTCAGCACCACCGGGGTGCCTCGGGTGGTGATGGCGATCCGGCCGTGCCCGCTGAACACGCAGTTGAACAGGCCGGACGAGGAGGCCATCCCGGCGCCGCCGACCATCCGGATGTCGTACTGGAGGGTGGAGTCGAAGGCGAGCACGCTGGAGCCGTTGATGGAGAGGGCGTCGCCGGGCTCCAGGTCGATGATGTGCACGTCCTTGGCCAGTTCGGCGAGGAAGACGTCACCGCGGCCGGAGACCTTCATCAGCGGGACACCCTCGCCGGTGAGCTTCTGCTTGAGGAACTTGCCGAGCCCGCCCGAGCCCAGCGCCTGGAACTGCACCTGCCCCTGGTAGGCGACCATCGACCCGACCCGGGCCATCGCCTCGCCGTTGAGCTCGATCTTCAACATCTTGGAGTTTTGCAGCCGCATGCCGGGCTGTGCGGACTCCTTCTCCAGATTCTCCGTGGAGAACAGCTCGCTGCGCATGAAAGGTGCCTCCTGAAAAGGTCGCGGTCGCTGCACCGACGGTAGGCGACCAGGGCAACCGCGGGCGATCGGCCGAGCGGCGCGGCGGGTCGGTCCGGCGGGCGACCGGCCGGGGTCAGCCCCAGCCCAGCGCGTGCAGCCGCGCGTCGTCGATGCCGAAGTGGTGGGCGATCTCGTGCACCACGGTCACCGCCACCTCGTCGACGACGTCCTCGTCGTTGTCACAGATCCGCAGGATCGGGCGGCGGTAGATGAAGATCCGGTCCGGCAGCACGCCCGAGTAGTCCCAGCCCCGGTCGGTGAGCGCGTGCCCCTCGTAGAGGCCCAGCAGGTCGGGTTCGTCCGGCGGCGGGTCGTCCTCGACCAGGATCACCACGTTGCTCATCAGGCCGAGCAGTTCCTCGGGCACCTCGTCGAGGGCGTCGCCGACCAGCTCCTCGAAGCGTTCGCGAGTCATCTCCACCGGCACCCCACCCATTCTGCCCGACCCCGTGCGGAGCGACGGGTCACGATGAGCGGCCCGGGCCGGGGTCCGCGCGTTCACGGAGAGAGCGGCCGCCCGCGAGCGGGCGGAGACCCTGTCCGTGAACGTGCGGCGTGCGGATCGGCCGGCTCAGGAGGCCAGGCGGGCGGTGAGGGTGATCTCGGCGCCCGGCGAGAGCAGTCGGGAGATCGGGCAGTTGGCCTTGGCGGCCTCGGCGAGCTTCTGGAACTCCGCGTCGTCGATGCCCGGCACCTGGCCGACGGTCTCCAGGTCGATCCGGGTCACGGTCATCCCGGCGTCGGTCTTGTCCAGGTGGACCTTGGCGGTGGTCTCGACCGAGGTGGGCGTCGAGCCGGCGTCGGCGAGAGCCTTCGAGAACGCCATCGAGAAGCAGCCGGAGTGTGCGGCGGCGATCAGCTCCTCGGGGTTGGTGCCCTCGCCCTCCTCGAAGCGCGACTTGAAGGAGTAGGTGCCCGACAGGCCGCCCTTACCGGTGCGGACGGTGCCCGAACCCTCGGTGAGATTGCCCTGCCATTGTGCGGAAGCGGTACGGATAGGCATGACCAGAACGCTAGCGGAAAGGCGACCGCCGAGCGACCGACCGGCACCGAAGCCGGCCCTGCGATCCCGGTCACCACCCGCCGACTGTGCCATGATTCGACGCAGGCCCGTGACCGGCGGAAGGATGGCCGATGTCCGAGGAGCTGCCAATCCCCCGGCAGGGTGACCGGTCCGACGGCCCGGCCGTGATCGAGTGGGGTGGCGACGATCCGATCCCGCCGCGCCGGTTCGGTCGATCCCTGGCCGGCTTCACCCGGGACCCCCGGCTGCCTCTGCTGCTCGCCGGGCTCGGCGCGGTGGCCGGGGTCGCCTCGCTGGTCGGCGAGTGGCTGGTGATGACCCTGCCGAACAGCGGCCCCGCCGGGACCAGCGCGATCGACGTGCCCGCCGGGGTCTCTGACATCGGCGGCTTCGGGGTCGGCTACCTGGTCGGCCTGCTCGGCCTGGTCTGCGCCGTGGCACTGGCGCTGCGGGGCACGGCCGCCGTCCGGCAGAACGCCCGGCTGGTTGGGCTCACCCTCGCCGGAGCCCTGCTGGCGCTGCTGATCGCCGCGACGGCGACGCTCAACGACAGCGGCCAACGGACCTACTTCTACTCACCGCAGGACGGTTTCCGGGTCGAGTACGGTCGCGGCCTCGTGATGGCGTTCGTCGCCTGCGTGCTCCTCGGCGCGGCTCTGCGCCTGGCTTCGACCGCCTCCTCGGGTCCGCGCACGGAGCTGGCGGCGGACGACCGCCCCGACGACGGGGCGCCGGGTCGAGGCTGGCGCCGCCGCCGCGATCACGATCCTGCCGACGAGGACGGCCTGCCCGCGCCGGCCGACCTGACCGTCGCCCCGGCCGTCCCGTTCGCCCGCCCGGACCCCCCGGCCTGAGCCGCGCCGGGGGCGCGGTCGGGCGCTCTGCTCGTACCGTCTGACCTGCGATTCCCGGACACCGACGGTGCGCCGCGCGTTGGCGTCCGATTCGCCTGGAAGCCATGGTTGCGACCTGTTCCGCGAGGTACGGTTGCTGCCCGCCGTCACGCCGGGTCTCGGCACCAGTACCGCACGGCAGGCTGCGACGGCGGCGGGCGAAGGAGGAACGATGACCCGCCCGGGACTGCCCAAGCTGATCGCGACCGACCTTGACGGCACGCTGGTTCGCAGCGACGACACCGTCTCCGCGTACACCCACGGGGTGCTCGACCGGGTGCGGGCCGCCGGCATTCCGGTGGTCGGCGCGACCGGACGCGGGCCCCGGTTGACCGAACTGACCCGCAACGACATCCGGGCCGCCGACTTCCTGGTGATGGCCGGCGGCGGGTGGGTGGTCGACCAGAGCGACCCGACCGGCCCCGTGGTCCTCCGCGACGAGCGACTGGCCGGCGAGGTGCTGGCCCGACTGCTCGCCGACCTGGAGGCCGAGGTCGGCCCGCTGACCGTCATGGTCGAGGCCTCCGACGAGCACGACGCCCCGCTCTGGGGCGACTACCACGCGAGCTGGCCCTACCAGGACAGGTTCGAGGCGCGGACCCGCGCGGAGTGCCTCTCCTGCGACGTGATCAAGGCCTTCGCCCGGACCGCCGACCACCACGTGGACGAACTGCTGGCCGTGGCCCGCCGGATCATCCCGCCGCAGGTCGCCACACTCACCCAGGCCGGGCTCGGGTTCATCGAGATCTGCCCGCCCGGGGTGGACAAGGCGACGGGGCTGACCGTGGTCGCGCAGACCCTCGGGGTCGACCCCGCCGACGTGCTGGTCTTCGGTGACATGCCCAACGACCTGCCGATGTTCGAGTGGGCCGGCTGGGCCCGGGTGGCGGTGGCCAACGCGCACCCCGCCGTCCGTGCCGCCGCCGACGAGGTGACCCTGCGCAACGACGACGACGGGGTGGCGATGTATCTGGACCGGCTACTGTCCCGGTGATGCGAGAAACACCCCGACTGATCGCCACCGACATCGACGGCACGCTGATCCGCGACGACCACACGGTCAGCGCCCGCACCGCCGGCGTGCTGGCCCGGATCGTCGCCCAGGGCACGCCGGTCGTGCTGGTCACCGGCCGCCCGGTCCGCTGGCTCAAGATGGTGTACGAGCAGTTGGCCGAGCCGCTGCCGGCGGTCTGCGCCAACGGCGCCGTGGTCTACGACCCGGTACGCGACGAGGTGCTGCGCGCCGACCCGCTCGCCCCACAGCACCTGGCCGAGGTGGCCGAGCGGCTGCGTGCCGAGGTGCCCGACATCGCCTTCGCCGTGGAGATCCTGGACAGCCGGGAGATGCGCCACGAGGAGACGTACCCGCTGCGGTGGGACGCCGACCACGAGGCGATTCGCCCGGTACGGACGCCGGAGGAGCTGCTGTCCGTTCCGGCGGTGAAGCTGCTGGTGCGGGCCGGCGAGCGGGACCCGGACGTCTTCGCCGACCTGGTCGCGGCGGCGGTGGCCGGGCTGGCCGAGGCGACGCACTCGTCGAACTCGGGGCTGGTGGAGATCTCCGCGGCGGGAGTGACCAAGGCGGCCGGGCTCGACTGGTACTGCGACCGGCTCGGCGTGGCGGCGGCGGACGTGCTGGCCTTCGGCGACATGCCCAACGACGTGCCGATGCTGACCTGGGCCGGTCGGGGCGTGGCGGTCGCCAACGCACACCGCGCCGTCCTGGCGGTCGCCGACGAGGTGACCGCGGCGAACTCCGAGGACGGCGTGGCGGCGTACCTGGAGAAGATCTTCGGGGTGGACTGACCGGGCCGGGGCCGGGTCAGAGGTACTGGCCGGTGTTGTGCCCCTCGCCACCGGTCGGCTGGCCGATGCCCGGCATCCCGGGCACGATCCCCCCGGGACCGCTGGGCAGCGCCTGCCGGCCGGAACGCATCTGCTCCAGCTGGACCCGGGCGGCCATCTGCTGGGCGACCAGGGCCGCCTGGATGCCGTGGAACAGGCCCTCCAGCCAGCCGACGAGCTGAGCGTGCGCGATGCGCAGCTCGCTCTCGCTGGGGGCCTTGTCCTCCGTGAAGGGCAGGGAGATCCGCTCCAACTCGTCGCGCAGCTCGGGGGCGAGGCCGTCCTTGAGTTCGACGATGGACCGCTGGTGGATCTCGCGCATCCGGTTGCGGCTGGCGTCGTCCAGAGGGGCGGCCTTGACCTCCTCCAGCAACTGCTTGATCATGCTGCCGATCCGCATCACCTTGGCCGGCTGCTCGACCAGGCGGGTGGGGTCCTCGCTCTGCCCCTCCTCGGTCTGGACCGTGCCGATCGGCCGGCCGTCCGGGCCGACCACCACCACGGTGCCGGGGTGGCCGGAATCGTCGCGGTCGGGCTCGTCGTTCTGTGCGGCGGAGTGCGCTTCGGTCATGGGGTCCATCTTTACCCAGTGGGCGCAACCCATGCCGCTCGGGACCGACTCCCGGGCCCGAACCACCCGGGCGGGGCGCGCTACCGTCGCGCCATGTCTGCCGACCCGCGCGCTGTGCTGACCCGGCCCGCTCCGGAGCCCGACCGGACGGTGGCATACGGCGAGCACCCCGACCAGGTGGCCGACCTCCGGCAGCCGGCCGGTGCCGGCCCCGCACGCCCGCTGGTGGTCGTGGTGCACGGTGGCTTCTGGCGGGCCGAGTACGACCGGCGGCACACCGGGCCGCTGGCCGCCGCGCTCGCCGCGGCCGGCCACCCGGTCGCGCAGCTGGAGTACCGGCGTACCGGGCAGCCGGGCGGCGGCTGGCCGGGGACCATGACCGACGTGCTGACCGGAGTCGCCGAGCTGCCCCGGCTGGCCGCCGAGGCGCTGCCCGGCCGGGTCACCGAGGCCGCCCCGATCCTGATCGGTCACTCCGCCGGTGGCCACCTGGCGTTGTACGCGGCGGCCACCGCGCCCGCGACGGTGGGTGGTGTGCTCGCCCTGGCCCCGGTGGCCGACCTGGCCGAGGCGTACCGGCAGGATCTGGACTCGGGCGCGGTGGCGGCGCTGCTCGGCGGCGGCCCGGCGCAGTTCCCGGACCGCTACGCGGCGGCCGATCCACGATCATTGGTGCCGACCCAGACACGCACAGTAGTGATGCATGGCTCGGCCGACCAGCAGGTACCGGTGTCGATGAGCCGGGACTTCGTCGCGGCGGCGCGTGCCGCAGGATCCGATATTTCCCTTGTTGAGCTGCCCGGATGCGAGCATTTCGGGCTGATCGACCCGGAGTCCCCCACCTGGCCCCGGGTCCTCGTTATGTTGCGGTCCTTGCACGATGATCACTAACCATTGACGCAGCGTCGCGGAGCAGGTAGAACGCCGGAGGGGCGGTGTTCTGCCCTGCAACGCTCCTGGGAAGGAACTCGGTGTCGCAGATGAATCGCAGGCGGGCGCTCCAACTGTTGGCCGCGCTCGGTACGACCGGATTCGCCGCCGCGTGCGGCTCCGACACCGACGATCAGGCGACCGCCGACCGGGGGCCAATCAAGATCGGCCTGATCACGCCGCAGGCCGGCGGCTTCAAGAGCATCGGTGACGACATCACCAACGGTTTCCAGCTCTTCCTCGACCTGCACAACCAGCGGTTGGGCGGGCACCCGGTGGAGCTGCTGACCGCCGACGAGGGTGACACCGCCAAGACCGGCAAGGCAGCCGTCGAAGACCTGCTCAAGAAGGGTGTGCTGGCGCTCACCGGGGTGGTCAACTCGTCGGTGATGGTCGGCATCCGGGACACCGTGGAGCAGGCCCGGGTCCCGCTGATCGGCTCCAACGCCTCACCGAGCAGCCTGCAGAGCGTCTTCTACATCTGGCGGACGTCCTACGTGCTGGACGAGGCCGGCCGAGCGCTGGGCCGCTACCTGCGCGACCAGCTGCCGTCGAACGGTCGCATCGCCATGATCATGCCGGAGAACGTCGGCAGCCCGGACGTGGTGCGGGGCTTCCGGCAGGAGTTCGGCGCCAGTGACCCGCGGATCGCCGACCCGGTGACCAACACCAACCCCACCTCGAACCCCGGCAAGAACACGTACGTCGCGGACATCCGCAAGGCGCTGAACAAGAAGCCGACCGCGGTCGTCTGCTTCTACGCCGGCGCGGCGGCGGTGGAGTTCATCAAGCAGCTGCGTGACCAGTTCTCCGGGCCGGTGTACGCACCCGGCTTCCTCACCGAGGGCACCGTGCTGGAGAGCATGGACCGGGACGCGCTCGGCATCCAGACCGCGCTGAACTACTCGGCCGACCTGAACAACACGTCCAACCGGGTCTTCGCCTCGGCGTACCGCAAGAAGTACCAGGTCACGCCCACCACCTACGCCATGGCGTCGTACGACGCGGCGCAGGTGCTCGACCAGGCGATCCAGCTGACCGGCGGGTCCCCCAACCCCCAGCAGGTCAACCTGGCGCTGGGCAAGATCGGCCAGATCGACAGCCCGCGCGGCATCTGGCAGTTCAACCAGCCGCGTACGCCGCAGCAGAAGTGGTACCTGCGCGAGGTGCAGCGCGACGGTCAGGTCATGTCGAACGTGCTGATCAACGAGCTGGCCACGCTGGGCTGAGCGCCAGCAGGAGCGAACGTCAGGGCCGGTCTCCCGAGAGGGAGGCCGGCCCTGGTCGTACGCGGCGGTGTTCCGGTCAGTGCCGCAACTCCCCGATGCAGCACTTCGCGCTGCCACCGCCCTTCTTCAGCTCGGCCAGCTCGACCGGGACCGGGTTGTAACCGGCGGCCTTGAGCTTGCCGGCCAGCCGGGTGGCCTCGCTGTTGAGCACCACGTTCGCGCCGTCGCTGACCAGGTTGAGCCCGAAGGCCATCGCGTCCTCGTCGTCGGCGATCACCGCGTCCGGGAAGAGCTGGGTGAGCACCCGCTGGCTGGCGGCGGAGAACGCGCCGGGGAAGTACACGACGTTCGAGTCGTCGATGGCGGCGAGCGCCACGTCCAGGTGGTAGAAGCGCGGGTCGATCAGGCGCAGCGACACCACCGGCCGGCCCAGCGCCTCCTGCGCCTCGGCGTGCGCCGGGATCTCGGTGCGGAAGCCGTGCCCCGCCAGGATGAGCCCGCCGTGCGCCTCCGGCACGTACGCGAAGTCACCCTCGCCCTCGTTGGTCTCGCTCGGGGCGATGAACCGCCAGCCCTGCGACTCGTAGAAGGCATGGTGCAGGGCGGCCTCGGCGGCCCGCTGCTCGTGCTTGAACCGCGCGCCGTAGACGCTGCCGTCCACCACGAAGCCGCCGTTCGCGGCGTACACCATGTCGGGCAGGCCACGCTCGGGGGTCAACAGGTGCACCTGGTGGCCGAGGCCGACCAACGTCTCGCGCAGCCGGTCCCACTGTTTGACGGCCAGTTCCCGGTCGACCGGGGTGGTCACGTCCATCCACGGATTGATCGCGTACTCCACCGCGAAGTGCTCGGGCGAGCACATGAGATATGTCCGCTTTCGCGAGACTCGCTGCTGGTTCACGGTCACCAAGAGTAGGTACCGTTGAACTTTGGTAACAGCCACAACCATTGCTTCCCAGAGGCGGAACGTTGCAGATAGACGCGGTAGACCAGCGGATCATTGCGTTGCTCGTCGCCGACGCCCGCGCGTCGTACGCCGACATCGGCACCCGGGTGTCACTCTCCGCCCCGGCGGTCAAGCGTCGGGTCGACCGACTGCGCGCCACCGGCGTGATCAGGGGATTCACCGCGGTGGTTGATCCAGCGGCCGTCGGCTGGACCACCGAGGCGTTCGTCGAGCTGTTCTGCGCCGGCCGGACCACCCCGGCGCAGATCGGCGTGGCGGCCCGCCGGCACCCGGAGGTGGTCGGCGCGTACACCGTCTCCGGCGAGGCGGACGCGCTGGTGCATCTGCGCGCCGCCGACATCGCCCACCTGGAGGCGGCGCTGGAGCGGCTACGCGCCGAGTCCTTCGTGACCTCCACCCGCAGCACCATCGTGCTCTCCCGGCTGGTCGAGTCCCCCGGCGTCGGCCCCTCCACCCGCTGAGAC
>NZ_RCVI01000398.1:0-9109 GCF_003667455.1 Micromonospora sp. CV4
CGCCGAAGGCGCACCCCTGGAGGAGTACGCCGACGGCGTGCGCATCCTGCGCGCCCCCGAAGACCCCGTCACCTTCCCCCTGGCCACCGGCTCCCTACTGGCCTGGACCATGGCCTTCAACCACACCCTCACCCGCACCGCCCTACGCGCCACCCAGGCCGGCTCGTACGACGTCATCCACGCCCACGACTGGCTCGTCGCGCACACCGCGATGACGGTGCGCGACCACCTGGACATCCCGCTGGTGAGCACCATCCACGCCACGGAGGCCGGCCGGCACCAGGGCTGGCTGCCCGAGGAGATGAACCGCACCATCCACGGCGTCGAGCAGTGGCTCACCACCGAGTCGGGCCGGGTGATCGTCTGCTCCGGGTACATGCGCGACGAGGTCAACGCCCTGTTCGGCGTGCCGGGCGGCCGGGTCGACGTGGTAGCCAACGGCGTGGAGCCGCACCGCTGGCGGGCGCCCGCGCGTGACGTGGCCGCTGCCCGGGCCCGCTTCGCCGGAGACGGCCCGCTGGTCACCTTCGCCGGTCGCCTCGTGTATGAGAAGGGCGTGCAGCACCTGATCGCCGCACTGCCCCGGCTGCGCGAGCGACACCCCGAGCTGCGTGCCGTGATCGCCGGCGACGGCCCGTACCGTGCGGAACTGGAGGCCGAGGTGCACCGCCGCGGCCTCGGCGGCATGGTCACCATGCCGGGATTCCTCGGCGGCACCGACCTGCCCGCGCTGATGGCCGCCTCCGACTGCTTCGCGGTGCCGAGCATCTACGAGCCGTTCGGCATGGTTGCCCTGGAAGGCGCAGCGGCCGGCGCGCCCCTCGCGGTGGCCGCCACCGGTGGCCTCGCGGAGATCGTCGAGCCCGGGATGACCGGGATGACCTTCGCACCGCACGACCCGGACGGGCTGGCCGACGCCGTGGACGCCGTGCTGTCGGACTCCGACCGTGCCCGCGACATGGCCCGACGCGCCCGCCGGATGGTCCACGACCAGTACGGCTGGTCGGCCATCGCCCAGCGCACCGCCGCCAGCTACGCCGCTGCCATCAACACCGACGCCGCGTTCACCGCCGAGCGCGCCGAGCAGCGCATGGCCCGGGGCCGCGCGCTTCCGGCGCTCCCCGAGGGCAACCTGCTCGCCGCCGCCGGCCTGCGCTGACCAGGGCTGCTGCTCGCTGATCGACTCCGTTTCCTCGCTGATCGACTCCGCTTCGCCGACATCGGGGGGTCCCCGCGCCGGGATACCCCGATGTCGGCGTCCTGGAGTCGATCAAGCGGCGAGAACTACCAACGGCGGCTGGAGAGGCGGCAGGCCGCCGACCTGGTGGGGTCGACGGCCTGCGGTGGTGCGACGGGCTGGGGTCAGCGGTCGGCGAAGGGGACGTAGTCCCGCTCGGCGGAGCCGACGTAGACCTGCCGCGGACGGCCGATCTTGGTCTCCGGGTCGCTGATCATCTCGCGCCACTGGGCGATCCAGCCGGGGAGCCGGCCGAGCGCGAAGAGGACCGTGAACATCTTCGTCGGGAAGCCCATGGCCTTGTAGATCAGGCCGGTGTAGAAGTCCACGTTCGGGTAGAGCCGGCGGGAGACGAAGAAGTCGTCGGCGAGCGCAATCTCCTCCAGCTCCATGGCGATGTCCAGCAGCGGGTCGGGCTTGGCCATCCGGCCCAGCACGTCCTGCGCGGCCTTCTTGACGATCGCCGCCCGCGGGTCGTAGTTCTTGTAGACCCGGTGGCCGAAGCCCATCAGCTTGACGCCGTCCTCCTTGTTCTTGACCTTGCGGACAAAGGAGCGGACGTCGTCGTCGCCTGCGTGGATCTGCTGGAGCATCTCCAGGACCGCCTGGTTGGCGCCGCCGTGCAGCGGGCCGAACAGCGCGTTCACACCGGCGGAGACCGAGGCGAACAGGTTGGCGTTGCTGGAGCCGACCAGCCGGACGGTCGAGGTGGAGCAGTTCTGCTCGTGGTCGGCGTGCAGGACGAAGAGCATGTCCAGCACCTTCGACATCACCGGGTCGACCACGTACGGCTCCGCCGGCACGCCGAACGTCATGCGCAGCAGGTTGTCCACGTACCCCAGCGAGTTGTCCGGGTACAGCAGCGGCTGCCCGATGGACTTCTTGTAGGCGTACGAGGCGATGGTCGGCACCTTCGCCATGAGCCGGACCGTGGAGATCTCCACGTGCTCGGAGTCGAACGGGTCCAGGCTGTCCTGGTAGAAGGTGGAGAGGGCGCTGACCGCCGAGGAGAGCACGGCCATCGGGTGGGCGTCCCGGGGGAAGCCGTCGAAGAAGCGGCGCATCTCCTCGTGCAGCAGCGAGTGCCGCCGGATCCACTCGGTGAACTCGGTCAGCTGCTGCTCGGTCGGCAGCTCACCGTAGATGAGCAGGTACGAGACCTCCAGGAAGGAGGACTTCTCGGCCAGCTGCTCGATCGGGTATCCCCGGTAACGCAGGATCCCCGCGTCGCCGTCGATGTAGGTGATCGCGGATGAGGCAGCCGCGGTGTTGACGAAACCGGGGTCGTACGTTGTCATTCCGGTTTCTTTCAGCAGCTTGCTCACCCCGATACCGGCGGGGCCCTCGACCGCGGGATGCACCGGCATCGACAGCTGCCCACCGGGGTGATCGAGCTTGACTTCCGTCATGTGGTTCCTCGCTTCGCCGGCAGATCTACGTTGAATTGCCTTCGCTTCTACCGTAATTGCGGCTCGGTGGACACCGCCCGCCGTGGTTCTGCGGTGAGGTATGCGTCACCCGATTCCCGACCGGACAGCCGGGAAACCCTGCGTCCCGGCTCGCGGGACGAGCGCCGCGCCGGTTCAGGACAGTGCGAGGCGACGCAGCGTACCGTCCGCCGCGACCTGGTAGACGTCGAGCTGGTTGACGCCGGCCCGGAACAGCTGATCGTCGGTGAGCAGCGCGGCGAATCGGCGTCCACCGGGGTCGGCCGGCACCACCGGGACGACCGCTCCGACCCGGCCGTTGACCGCCACCGCCAGCAGCGTGCCGTCCGGTATCCGGTCCGGCACGTCACCCCAGACCAGCGCCGGAAGGGTGCCGGTGTCGGGGTCCATGGCCCGGAACGCGGCCAGGTCGGCCACCCGGGCGCTGCCCCCGGGCGGGCCGGCGCGGACCTCGGTGCCCAGCAGGGGGTGCGGCGGTGGCAGCGGCGGTGGGGCGGGCACCCCGCCGGGGAAGGTGACCGGTTCGCCGGGGCGGTCGTAGAAGTGCTTCGTACCGTCGGTGCGGGGCGCCTGCCGGGCGGAGCGGCCGTCGACCCGCCAGGGCAGCCGGATGCCCGCCTCGTCGGCGACGGTGGGCAGCAGGTCGACGTGTTCCCAATTGCGGTCGTCCACCCGGCCGGCCTGCTGCCGGGGTTCCTTGACGAACATCGGCACCCAGGCGACCTCGCCGGCGGCGGCCTTGATCGCGTCCATCCCCCGGCCCTGGGCGCCCGGGCGGAAGCTCACCCCGTGGTCGGCGGTCACCACGACGAGGGCCTGGTCGTAGAGGCCGCTGGCGCGCAGCGTGCGCAGCGTCTCGCCGATCAGCCGGTCGGTGTAGCCGAGTTGGGCGAGGTGCCGCTGTCGGGCCAGCTCGACCCAGCCGGCGCCGTCGTTGGGCAGGTCCTCGGGGGCGTCGTAGCGGGCCCCGGACGGCAGGAACGCCCATGGCGAGTGCGGCATCAGCAGGTGCAGGAAGTGCAGGGCGGGTCGGGGTGCCGGTTTCAGCCCGGCCAGGAAGCTGGTGAACCGGGCCGGTTGGTTGTCGTCCAGGCTGTCCCAGCGGAACTTCGGGTCGGCCGGGACCGGCTCGGCGGCGTCCAGGCCGGCCTCGGCGCGGGTCTGCTCCCGGTAGGAGTCCTCCGGGTCGACCCGGGCCTCGGTCGGCCCGGCGACCTGGCCGAGCAGCTTGCCGGTCTCCCGCACCAGCACGCCGAGCCCCTGTTCCGGGGCGACCGGCTGCTCGCAGCGGCTGGGTGGGCAGAGCCGGGTGATGCTCTCCTCGGCGCGGATGTCGTACAGGCCGCCGAAGGCGGTGAAGATGTTGTCCGGGTACTGCGAGTAGTGCGGCGCGATCGACCGCGCCGGGTAGCGGCCGGTGAGCATCGCCGGCAGCGCGTTGGGGGTCCAGCCGCTGACCCCGGTGGCGTTGCGGTACCAGGTCGAGGCGCCGGCCAGCTCGGCGAAGTGCGGGAACCGGGCGGCGTCGATCCGGCCGTCGCCGCCGAGCAGACTGACCAGGGGCAGCTCGTCGAGGATCAGCATGACCACCGGCGGGTGCACGGCAGCGCCCTGCGAGGTGCCGGCCGCGCCGCCGTCGCCGCGCGGCAGCACCACCGCCGAGGTGGGTGAGGCGAGCAGAAAGAGCGCCACGAAGGCGACCGGTCCGGCGGCGGCCAGTCGCAGCATCCGGCCCGGCGCCCGCCACCGCCGGTGCGCGGCCGCGCCGGCCGCACCGGCCAGCACGGCGACCAGCAGCAGGGGTACGCCCCGAAGCGGCGTCACGTGCCGGCCCACCTGCACGGCCAGCGCGGCCAGCAGCAGCCCGACCAGCCCGGTGTGGGTGAGCGCGCGGGCGGTCCGGCCGGCGAGCCGGCTCAGCGCGCCGAGCAGCGCCACCGGCACGGTGGGCGCCACCGCCACGAGGGCGAGCAGTAGCAGGATCTGCCCCGGGCCGGCCCGGTGGAACAGGAAGAAGTCGGGGCTTTTGCCGAGCACGTCCAGCAGCGGCTGGGTGACCGCCAGCCCGACCAGCGCCACGACCTCCAGCAGGCGGCACAGCTCACCGCGCCAGCCCCGGTCCCACCGTCCGGTCACCGGCTCTCCGGCCGGTCGTTCCGGCGGCGGTCCCGACGCTGGTTCAGCCACCCATCACCGCCCGGTAGAGCGTGCGGGTGCCCGAGGGCAGCTCCAGACGATCGGTGATCCGGCCCCGGGCCGCGAGCAGGCGCTCGAAGGTGTCGCGCCGGTAGTCCGGGAAGAGGCCCTCGGGCTTGTTGGCCAGCAGCCGGCGGGCCATCGGGTCCTCCGGATGCACGAACTCCGCCACCACGGCGCCGCCCGGCGCGGTCAGCCCCGCCAGCCAGTCGATCACCTCGGGCAGCGGCACGTTCCGGCCGATCGCCAGGTGGTGCACCACGGCCAGGGCGAGCACCGCGTCGGCCGAGGCCCGCTCGGTGAAGCCGGCGCGCTCGACGCCCCGCCAGCCGCCACCGGGCGACGGGTCGGCCAGGTCCAGCACCAGCGGCAGGATCCGGCGGTGCCCCTCGGCCCGCAGCGCCCGGTACAGCTCGTCGACCACGGCCGGGTCCTGCTCGACGGCGACCACGTAGTCGGCGTGCCCGGCCGCCAGCCGGGCGTACCGGCCGTCGTTGGCGCCCAGGTCGAGCACCAGGCGGGGCCGGGCTCCGGCGGTCAGCGCGGCGGACACGAACTGCTCCTTGGCCGCCCGGTCCTGCGCCGAGTAGCCGCAGGTGCGCTGGTAGTCGGACCAGTGGCTGCCCGCCGAGCGACGGTCCAGCTTGCGGACGAGTTTCTCCATGCCGCGCACGGTGGCCAGCAGCAGTTCCCGGGAGAAGCCGGCGGCCCGCAGCTGGGCCCGTACGTCGGTGGTGCTGGCGGCGGCGTTGCGCTGCTGCATGGCGCCGTGCAGGTGCAGGTGGGTCAGGACGCCGGGGCGCAGCCGCCGGGCTCCGCCGAAGAGCGGGCGGAGCTGCTCGGCCTCGATGCCGTCGACCCGGGCGCGCAGCCACGGCTGGAAGTCCACCCCCAGGTGGGCGGTGAGCAGCAGCGGATAGAGCACGGTCTGGCAGAACTGCCGGTAGCCGGCCCACGGCTCGCCGTCGCGCACCGGCTCGAAGGAGCCGATGTCGATGAAGACCGCTTCGGCGCCGCGCCACTGCAGGTTGTAGGCCGAGCCGTCCTTGGTGGTGAAGCCGTCGGCGAGCGCGGCGCGCAGGATGTCCAGGTGCAGCAGCGCGGCGTCGCGCAGCATGGTGAAGGACCACTCGTACGGGTGGGAGACGAACGGGATGCGTTCGTGGCGCAGCACCGCCGCCCACGGATCACCGGCGGACGCGGGCACCAGCGCGGGCGGCGCGTCCTCGGTCGCGCAGACCTTGCCCGCGGCAACCAGCGCCGGAAAGAAGGCGGTGGCTCGCAGCGTCCGCCAGTGCTCGGCGGCCTGGGTGTCCAGCCCGCGCAGCACCTCGTCTCCCACGTGGAAGACCCGGTTGGCCGGGTCGCGGAAGGAGGCCGGCTCGGGCCGGGCCGCCGCGGGTGAGATCGCCATCGCCGGAACGGGCCGGCTCACCGCTGGTCGGTGGGCTGCCGGCGGAACCGGTCGACCAGGCGTCGCCAGTAGAGCTTGGCGGCGACCGCGGCCCCGGCCACCCCGCCCACGACCGCCTGCACGATCAGGCTGCCGGATCCCGCGTCCAGGTAGGCCAGATGTCTCACCGATCGCTCCTTGCCGTCGCCGTCTCGACACCGGCGTCCCGGGCGTGCAGCGCTGAGGCTTTTTGACCCAGAAAGCCGGACTTGTCCCTCACCGTACGCCGATCGTCGGCGCCGTACCGGACACATCCCTGGACTCCCAGCCTCGCCACAGAAAGCGACCGGGACGGCAGCACCCTCGGTACGCTGCGGACGTGCGCTGGATGGTGGTCGACGCTCCGCTGGACTCCTCCGGCGCCGGTCGCGGCGAGGAGCGGGCCCCGGCCGAGCTGCGCCGCGCCGGACTGCTCGACGCCCTGGGCGCTGACGACGGTGGCCGGGTGGACGAGGCGCTGCTGCGCGATCCCGTCCGCGACCCGGCGAGCGGCCTGATCGGCGCCGCCGGCCTGCGCCGGGCCGGCACGGCCCTCACCACCCGGATCTCGACGCTGCTCGCCGACGGCCGCCGGCCGCTGGTGCTCGGCGGGGACTGCGCGATCCTGCCCGGCATCTGCCGGGCCCTGCCCCCGACGACGGAGCTGTGGTTCGTCGACGGCCATCCGGACTTCTTCGACGGCGCGACCTCCCCGACCGGCGAGGCCGCCGACATGGACCTCTCCGTGATCACCGGGCACGGCCCGGCCGCCGCCACCGGGCAGGACGACGCGTCGCTCGACCCCGGCCGGGTCCACCTGCTCGGGCACCGTCCGCCCACCGACGACAGCAGCCGGGCCGAGACGGCCCGGATCGACCCGGCGATCCGCCAGGTGCCCGCCCCGGAGCTGCTGCGCCGGGGCGCCGGGACCGTCGGGGCCGGGCTGGCAGCCGGCGGGGACGGGCCGGCCTGGCTTCATCTCGACCTGGACGCGGTGGACCCCCGCGACCTGCCGGCGGTGACCTATCCCGAGCCGGACGGGCTGCGCTGGCCGGACCTGGTCGCGCTGGTCACCCCGCTGGCTCGCGCCGACCGGCTGCTCGGAATGAGCGTGACCGACCTGAACGTCGACGAGGACCCCGACGGGCGTCACGCGCGACGCGTCGTCGAGGTCCTCGCGGAGGTGCTGGGCACGGCGGGCCGCTGACGGGGTTCAGCCCCGCCGGTGGTGCATGCCGAGGCGCAGCAGCACGAAGCGCAGCACGGTGGCGGCCAGGTTCGCGGCCACCAGCACGGCCAGCTCCACCGGCCGGGTCGGTACGGCGGCGACGGCGTGCAGCACGGCCAGCGAGCCACTGGTCAGCGCCAGGCCGAGCGCGAAGGCCAGCAAACCCTGCGCGTGGTGCCGGCCGGCGTGCCGGCGCCCGGTGATGCCGAACGTCAGTCGCCGGTTCGCGGCCGTATTCGCCACCGCGGTCACCAGCAGCGCCAGCAGGTTCGCCGGCTGCGCGCCGAGCGCGCCCCGGGTAACCACGAAGAGCAGCAGGTACGCCAGCGTGCTCGCCGCCCCGACCACGGCGAACCGGACCAACTGCCGGGGCAGCCCGACCGGCACCGGCGGCGGCGCGGTCAGTGGGGCCCGGCCCAGCTGCGCGCGCAGCTCGGTCAGCGGCAGCGCGCCGGTCAGCAACGCCCGGCCCAGCCGGCCCATCCCGCGCAGGTCGGCCAGCGCGGTGGCGACGATGTCGACCCGGCTGTCCGGGTCGTCGACCCAGTCCACCGGCACCTCGTGGATGCGCAGCCCGGCCCGCTGGGCGAGCACCAGCAGCTCGGTGTCGAAGAACCAGCCGGTGTCCTGAACCAGCGGGAGCAGCCCGCCGGCCACGTCCGCGCGGATCGCCTTGAAACCGCACTGCGCGTCGGAGAACCGCGCCGCCAGGGCGCCGCGCAGCAGTAGGTTGTAGGCCCGCGAGATCACCTCCCGCCTGGCCCCGCGCACCACCCGGGAGGTACGGGCCAGCCGGGTGCCGATCGCCAGGTCGGAGTGGCCGGAGATGAGCGGCGCGACCAGTGGCAGCAGCGCCGCCAGGTCGGTGGAGAGGTCCACGTCCATGTACGCCAGCACCGGCGCGGACGAGGCGGACCAGGCCGCGCTGAGCGCCCTCCCCCGGCCCTTGGTGTCCAGGTGCCGTACGCCGACGCCGGGCAGCTCGGCGGCGAGCGCCTCAGCCACCGCCAACGTGCCGTCCACGCTGGCGTTGTCGGCGATGGTGATCTGGAACGGGTACGGGAAGTGCTCGCTCAGGTGCGCGTGCAGCCGCCGTACGCACGGCCCGAGGTCAGTCTCCTCGTTATAGACCGGGATCACCACGTCCAGCACCGCGCCGGCGGTGGGCCCGGCCTGCACGGCGGCCCGGGGCACGCCCAGGACGCTCACGCCGCCTCCCTGCCGGTGCTCAGGTCGTAGACCGTGACGCCGTCCACGGTCTGCGCCGTGAAGGTCTCCGCGACCCAGGCGGCGATCTCCTGCGCGGCGGAGCTGCCACCGTTGGCCCGGAAGCCTCCCCCACCGACGAAGTAGTGGATCTCGCCGTCGACGACGTGGCGCTGGAACTGCGCCAGGGTCGGCGACGGGTCGCTGCCGTTGAACCCGCCGATCGGCATCACCGGTTCGCCGGTGGCCAGCTGGTAGCCGGAGGCGTTGTTGGAGCCGACAGTCGCCGCCACCCAGGTGTAGGTGTCGCTGTCGCGCTCCAGCAGCTCACGCAGTGCGGCGCTGGGCTCGCGGGCGTCGAG
>NZ_RCVI01000235.1:0-9019 GCF_003667455.1 Micromonospora sp. CV4
GTGCCAAGACCCCTCCCCCGCCATGCCCGCCCGGCCGGGGAGGGCGGGCATGGCGGGGGAGGGGTCTTGGCACTAGCCTCGGCTCACAATCATGACGGCGGGAGGCGGTTTCGGTGGGCAGCGCAGGGGTGCCGGTGGTCGTCGGGTTGGACAACGGCGGGACCAGCAACAACGCCACCGTGCTGACGGTGGACGGCCGGTTCCTGGTGGACGGTCTGCTGGAGATCCCCAGCGAGGTGCGGGCCGGTCCCGACGCCGCGATCGAGGCGTTGGCCCGGGCGCTGGACGGCGCTCTGGCGCAGACCGGCGTGCCCCGCGAACTGGTCCGGGCGGTCGGGCTGGACACTCCGGGCCCGGCCAGCGCCACCGGCGTCATCTCGTCGCGGGGCTCGACCAACTTCTCCCAGCCGGCCTGGCGTGGCTTCGACGTGCGGGGCGCGCTGGAGCGACGGCTGGGCCTGCCGGTGGTCTACCACAACGACGGCAACGCGGCCGCGCTCTACGCCCACCACGCGTACTTCGGCGCCGAGGCGATGAACCGGTCATCGGTCTCCGCGATCGTCGGCACCGGCCTCGGCGGTGGCGTCGTCGAGAGCGGGCGCGTGATCGCCGGCGCGGCCGGGATGGCCGGCGAGCTGGGTCACGTGCACATCCCGCTCACCGGGCTGCTCGGCCCGGAGCAGCCGGAGCCCACCTGCGCCTGCGGCTTCACCGGGGACGTCGAGAGCGTCGCCTCGCTGACCGGCATCGAGCGCAACCTGCTGCCGTACTGGCTGACCCGGTACCCCGACCACCCGCTCGCCGCCGAGTCGGTCGCCCGCGCGGCGAAGCTGGTCCGTGGCTACGGCGAGCGGGGGGACGCGCTGGCCCGGGACCTCTTCACCCAGCAGGCGATGGCGCTGGGCCGGCTGTTCACCGTGGCGGCCAACTTCACCGACCCGCACGCGTACTTCGTCGGCGGCGGGGTGGTGGAGGCGGCGCCGGAGTTCCGCGACTGGTTCCTGGCGACGGTGCGCGAGCACACCGTGCTCCGCGAGGAGCAGGTGGCGGTGGCCACCTTCGCCCTGGTGCCCGAGCGGGACATGGCCGGCGCCCGGGGCGTGGCCATTGCCGCCCTGGAGGCGCTGCGCGCCGTGCCGGAGCCCGGCCCGCTGGTCGCCTGAGTCGACGGACCCGGGGGCGGGCCCTCGAGGCGGGTCGAGCCCGCCTCGTCCGGTCAGCGGCGCGGCGGGGCCTGGGCGAAGGCGGCCCAGGCGGCCGGCGGGAACAGCAGCGCCGGGCCGGCGGGGTCCTTGGAGTCGCGCACGGCGACCAGTCGGGGGATCGCGGCCACCTCCACGCAGGCGCCCTGGTCGCCGCTGCGGCTGCTCTTGCGCCACGCCGCCGCGGCCAGCGCCGCTGTGATCGTCGGTGTCATCGGTCCTACCGTCCCTTCAGGAGTGACAGGAGCTGCGTGCGAGTGTCGGCCGGGCTGAGCGCCACGCTCCGCAGGTGCTCCATGATCTTGGTGCAGGTACGCGTCTCGCCGGCTCGGTCGAGGATCATCTGGCCGGCGACGGTCTCCACCGAGGCGATGATCGGGTCCTCCGGGTCGGCGAACTCCAGGATGTGCAGCGAGCCCCGGGTGCCCCGGTGGTAGCCGGCGGAGAGCGGGATCACCTGGACGGAGATGTTCGGCAGCTCGGCCATCTTGACCAGGTGGCGCAGCTGCCCGTCCATCACGGACCGGTCGCCGACCGGGCGTAGCAGCGCGCCCTCGTCGATGATCGCGTCGAGGATGGGCGGGTCGTCGCCGGTGAGCCGCTCCTGCCGGTCGAGGCGGACCTTGACCCGTTGCTCCACCAGGTCGTCGCCGAGGGTGTGCGGGCCGCCGCGCATCACGCCACGGATGTAGTCGGCGGTCTGCAGCAGGCCGGGCACCACCGAGGGCTCGAAGTTGGCGATGGCGGTGGCCTCGGCCTCCAGGGCGATGAAGTCGATGGTGCGCGGGTCCAGCAGGTAGGAGTACGACACCCACCAGCCCGGCTTGCGGGCGTCCTTGGCGAGCTGCACCGCCGCGGCCACCTCGTCGGCGCCCACCCCGTACGACGTGAGCAGGGCGCGCACGGTGGCCGGGCTGATCAGTGTCTGCGCGTTCTCGTAGCGCGAGAGGGTGCTGCGGGTGCTGTTGATCTCATCCGCGGCGGTCTCGAGCGTCAGCCCGGCGGCTTCCCGATGGTGGCGCAGGGCGATGCCGAGCCGGCGGGCACGGGCGGTCTTCGGGGCCATGCATCGATGGTCGCACACATTTGTGGGAACGTCTGCATGAGAGAACGTCGATGAGAGTTGCATTCACGGCTGTACACGTGTCAATCTGTCATCGCGTCCTCACTGCCGGTTGTCGTGGCGACGGTGGTGGTGAGCGACCGGAGGGGATGGGGCGCGCGGCGATCGGGTTTCTCCCCCGTACCCGATCGTCGCGTGCCGCCGCCATCCCGGCCCGCCGGAAGGAGACGACGTGCGCACCGGTCCGGAGCCCCCCGCCGTACACCCGGACGGCCGACGATGACCCGCTTCCTGGTGGTGCTCACCGACGTGCGCCCCGTCGAGGGCGTCGAGCGCAACGAACGGACCGCGCCCGAGCGACGCCGGCAGGTGGTCGGCGCCAGCAGCCGCGAGGCCGCCGACCGGATCGCCGGGGCTTTCATGGCCCTGGGCATGGTGCGGGCCGGCCGCCAGCGGGTGAAGGTGATCGCGGTGGGTCGCCGGCACGCCCGGGACTGAGCTGACCCCCCGTCTACGCAGGACCAACCTCCCGTCACGCACCGTATATCCTCTGTTGACCGATTGCCGTGTCGCGCTGTGGCTCGCCGGGTATCGCCTCGCCCCACCGCCACGCACAGTAAGGTCAACCGGGTGAGCGCCACCGGCGAGCACGACCAGCCGCAGTCGCGTACGAAGAGGTGACCGGAGTGACCACCCCAGGCAAGACCCGCGTGGCGATCGTCTTCGGCGGCCGCAGCCCGGAGCACGGCATCTCCTGCGTCAGCGCCGGCAGCGTGTTCGGCGCCCTCGACCCCGACGAGTACGAGGTGGTGCCGGTCGGCATCACCCGGGCCGGCCAATGGGTGTTGACCAGCGGAGACCCCGCGCAGCTGGCGATCAACGCCCGCCAGCTCCCGGAGATCACCGCGGAGTCCGGCGCGGACATCGTGCTGCGTGCCGACCCGACCGGCAACGGGCTGATGGTGCTCGACCCGACCGAGGGCCCCCGCGCGCTGGCCGACGTGGACGTGGTCTTTCCGGTGCTGCACGGCACCTACGGCGAGGACGGCACCATCCAGGGCATGTTGGAGATGGCCGGCATCCCCTACGTGGGGGCGAACGTGTTCGCCTCCGCCGCCGCCATGGACAAGGAGTTCACCAAGAAGCTCTGCGCGATCGAGGGCATCCCGGTCGGCTCGTACGCGGTGCTGCGCAACGGGATGACGCTCACCGAGCAGGACAAGGAGCGGCTCGGCCTCCCGGTCTTCGTCAAGCCGTCCCGGGCCGGCTCGTCGTTCGGCATCACCCGCGTCACCGACTGGGCGCAGCTGGACGCGGCGGTCGCCACCGCCCGGCAGTTCGACCCGAAGGTCATCATCGAGGCCGCGGTCGTCGGCCGGGAGATCGAGTGCGGTGTGCTGGAGGGCGAGGCCGGAGGCGCGCCCGAGGCGTCCGTGCTGGCCGAGGTGCGCGTCGTCGCCGACCACGACTTCTACGACTTCGAGGCGAAGTACCTCGACGACTCCTGCGAGTACGACATTCCGGCCGGGCTGCCCGAGAAGGTGACCCGCCAGGTGCAGGAGTACGCCGTCCGCGCGTTCACCGCGCTGGACTGCGCCGGTCTGGCCCGGGCCGACTTCTTCGTCACCCCCGAGCTGGACGTGTATCTCAACGAGATCAACACCATGCCCGGGTTCACCCCGACGTCGATGTTCCCCCGCATGTGGGCGGCCTCCGGCCTGGAGTATCCGAAGCTGGTCAACCGCCTGATCCGCACCGCACAGCGGCGCGGCGTCGGCCTGCACTGAGCCACCGGGCGCCGGCCCGCGGCACCACGTTCCGGTGGAACGCGGGTCGGGTCAGGCCCGGCAGCCGGCGGGAACGTCGCCGCCGGTGAGCACCGAGGCGACGACCGCGTTGGAGATCGGCGCCACCCACTGCAACGGCTGCTCGTAGGAGCGCGGAATGCGCACCGACACCGCCGTCTCCCGGTCGACCGTGGTCAGCACCGTCGCGTCGCCCTGCTCGGCCGAATGCCAGCAGACCCGGTTGACCGTCCAGACCTCGTCGGTGGCCGGGATGGTCGGCTCGGCACCGCCGCAGGCGACGGTGAGGGCGGGGTCGCCGTACGCGGCGTTCTGCTCCGGGCCGGCGGTGACCGGGCGCTGAGGCAGGTCGCGGATGGTCGACGGCAGCTGGGAGAGCAGGGCGCGACAGACCGTGGCCGGGCGGGCGGCCAGCGCCGGGGCGGCCATCTCGACCGGAGCGGTGGACTGCACCCGGGCGGCGGTGGGGCTCGGCGCGGCGGCCGGCTCGGCCGGCGAGAGCTTGCTGAAGGCCAGCACGGCCACCAGCAGCGTGACCGGCAACGCGATCAACGTGGCCAGCAGGGCCGCGCCGCGGATGGTCCGGTCCCGGCCGGCCGGCGCGTCGGCGGCCGGGTCGGCCGGCTCGCGGATACGGTCAGCCGGCTCGGGCGTGCCGTCGCGCGTCCCGGCGGGCCGGTCGTCGTTGTCAGCGGCGGAGGAGGTAGCCATCTCGTCCACTTACAGCCGCACCACCGAACACGTGAGGGTGCGCGTGATGCCAGGCACCATCTGCACCTTGCTGACGATGAGTTTGCCGAGCTCGTCGACGGTGTTCGCCTCGGTGAGGACGACCACGTCGTACGGCCCGGTGACGGCGTCGACGCGTACCACGCCGGCAAGGTCCGCGATGAGACCGGCCACGTCACGTGCGCGGCCGACCTCGGTCTGGATGAGGATGTACGCCTGTACCACGACTCGACCTCCGTCCGTCGCCGCCCAGGGGCGGCCCGAAGGGTGAAACTACCTTACGGACCAGGTCTGATCCCTATCGGTGGTCAAGGAGCAGCAGTGAGCGAGCGCGGCGGTGCCGGGCAGAACGGACGGAACGCCGGCGGTGTCGCCAGCGTGGGCGGTATCGGCGAGTTCGGGTTGATCGGGCGGATCACGGCCCGCCTGCCGGTCGGATCTACCACCCTGCTCGGCCCAGGGGACGACGCGGCGGTGGTAGCCGCCCCGGACGCCCGGGTCGCCGCCTCCACCGACGTGCTGGTCGACGGGCGGCACTTCCGGCGGGACTGGTGCTCGGCCCGGGACGTCGGGCACCGGGCCGCGGCGGCGAACCTGGCCGACATCGCGGCGATGGGCGCCACCCCGACCGCCCTGCTGGTCGCCCTCTGCATGCCGGCGGACCTGGAGACCAGCTGGGCCGAGGAGCTGGCCGACGGGCTGGCCGAGGAGGCGGCCACGGTCGGCGCGAGCGTGGTCGGCGGGGACATGTCGTCCAGCCCGACCCTGACCGTCGCGGTCACCGCGCTGGGCGACCTCGGCGGCCGTCCGCCCGTGGTGCGCTCCGGCGCCCGCCCCGGCGACGTGCTGGCCCTGGCCGGCCGCACCGGGTACGCGGCAGCCGGCCTGACCGTGCTCACCCGCGGCTTTCGCACACCGCGGCTGCTGGTCGAGGCGTACCGGCGGCCGCAGGTGCCGTACCAGGCCGGACCGCAGGCCGCCCGGCTCGGCGCCACCTCGATGATCGACGTGTCGGACGGGCTGCTCGCCGACCTCGGGCACGTGGCGGCGGCCAGCGGGGTGGCGATCGACGTGCGCCGGGACGCGTTCGAGGTGCCCCGGCAGATGGCCGACGCCGCACAGGCGCTCGGCGTCGACCCGTACACCTGGCTCCTGGCCGGTGGCGAGGACCACGCGTTGGCCGCGACCTTCCCGCCGGCGGTGGCGTTGCCGGCGGACTGGCGGCCGATCGGCCTGGTCACGGCCGGTGCCGGGGTCACCGTCGATGGCGCGTCCTACGAGGGGCCGCGGGGCTGGGACCACTTCCGGTGAGGCCTCGCGTCGGCCGTACCCTGGATGGTGTGACTGAGATCGAGATCCGGGTGGTGCGGTTCGACGCGCCGGTGGCGCAGCAGTTGATCCGCGACGCGCTGGCCGACCTCGGTGCCCGCTACGGCGGCACCGGCGACGACACCCCGGTGGACGCGGCCGAGTTCGAGCCGCCGGACGGGGCGTTCCTCGTCGCCTACCTGGCCGGCGAGCCGGTCGGCTGTGGCGGTTGGCGCAGTCACGGCGTGGACACCGCGGAGCTGAAGCGGATGTACACCGCCCCGGCGGCGCGGGGGCGGGGCGTGGCCCGGACGGTGCTGGCGGCCGTGGAGCGCTCGGCCCGCGAGCAGGGCCGCAAGCGGATGGTCCTGGAGTGCGGGGACAAGCAGCCCGAGGCGATCGCCATGTACACCTCCACCGGCTACGAGCAGATTCCGAACTTCGGCTTCTACAAGGACGCGGAGGGCTGCGTCTCCTTCGGCCGTACCCTCTGAGACCCGGCAGCCGCCGGGCGTCCGGTGACCGGCGTTCTCAGCCGGTGGTGATGCGGATCTGGGCGGCGGCCCGGGCGACCGCCCCGGTCGCCTCCGCCGGGTCGGCGCCCCAGGCCAGCACCTGACCGCTGCGCCGTCCCGACGAGGTGACCTGGGCCACCCGGTCGCCCACCGTCACGCCCACCGTGACGTCCAGCACGCCGGGCACCCGGCTGGCCGCACGCACCCCGTCCACGGCGGTGACGGTGCCGGGCGGAGCGAGCAGGAACTCCACCGCCGCCGCGCAGCTCGGCCCTGCCGGCAGCGCCGGGCGTTCCCCCCGGAGCGTGCGCAGGTACGCGCCGACGAACCCGCACTCGTAGGCGACCGAGATCAGTACGGCGATCAGGTCGCCGGGGAGCCGTGCCGCGCACTCCACCAGCGCGGGGCCGTCGGCGGTGCGGATCCACTCGCTGTGCAGCACGCCGGTGCCGAAGTCGGCGGCGCCGGCCAGCCGGGTGGCCACGTCGAGCAGTTCCCGTCGGGCGTCCCCGGGCAGGGCGGACGGCACGGTGTGCCCGGTCTCCACCGGCCGTCCACCGGTCAGCACCCGCTTGTCGGTGACGTTGCCGAACCGCACCTCGCCCTCGACGATCAGCAGCTCCACGCTGTGCTCGGTGCCGATCAGCACCTGCTCGGCGAGGACCGCGGTGGGCAGGTCGTGGGCGATGGCGTCGGGAGGTGTCTCCGGATCGGCGCTGGCGGCCCAGGCGGCGGCGACCAGCGCCGGGTCGTCGACGATCTGCACGCCGAGGCTGCCGGCGCGGCGGGTGGGCTTCAGCACGCAGCGCCCGCCCTGCCGGCGGGCGAACTCGCTCGCCTCGGCGGCCGTGGTGACCAGCGCGAACGCCGGGTTGGTCAGGCCGGCCGCCGCGGCGAGCACCCGCATCCGGTGCTTGTCGGTGAAGATCTCGGCGGCCTTCACGCCGGCGCCGGGCAGGCCGAGCGCGCCGGCCAGCTGGGCCGCGGCGAGGACGCCGTACTCCTGGCCGGGCACCACCAGCCGCGCGGCGGCCAGCCCCGGTTCCCGGGCCAGCAGCGCCGCCGGGTCCAGGCCGGTCTGGTACCCGGCCGGCACCAACCGGGACACGATCGGCAGCGCGGCGTAGCGCCGCTCCAGGTCGTGGCGGCGGATGAGGTCGGGTTCCTCGACCACGACCACGCTTCCCGCGGGCAACACGTCGCCGAGCCCGCGCAGCAGATCCAGCGCGGAGCCAACCATGACCAACTCGTCCCGGCTCAGGTCAAGCTGCACCCGTCACCCCTTCGTCTGGACCGGACGGGGACGCCCGGCGCAGCGCGACCGTAACCGGGCGGGCGGCCGGGGTGGGTGGCCGCGTCGCGTAGTCGTCAGCGGCCTGGCGCGGACACGACAGAGCCGGCGGACCGCAGGGGTCCGCCGGCTGAGCCGTACGAGAAGGTGGGTGCTACCGCGTCAGGCGCGGGTGACCTTGCCGGCCTTGATGCACGAGGTGCAGACCTGCAACTTCTTGGTGTTGCCGCCACCGGCCGGGGTACGCACCGACTGGATGTTCGGGTTCCAGCGGCGGTTGGTCCGCCGGTGCGAGTGGGACACGTTGTGGCCGAAGCCCGGTCCCTTGCCACAGACGTCGCACACGCTAGCCACGGGATACTCCTGGGATTGAAACGTTCATGAGGTCGCCGGCAGGCGCTGCCCGGGCAACCTGGTCAGGTTACCCGATGACCCGCCGACCCGGCGAACCGGCCCGGTCGGGCGACCGCCCGTGGCCCGGCCGGCAGGTGCTGGTGCGCCCGTCCGCCGGGTGGTGGGTCGGTCCGGCGGCAAGGATACCCGAGGCTCCCGTCCGGACCGCCCGAGCCGGGTTCGGCGCCGGGGCCGGGGCGGACGGACACGCCCGACGAGTCCGACGGCTGTCGGCGTGCGCCAGTAGGCTTCTGGCCGTGCTGGACACCCTCGACGCCGCCGCGGTCCGCCGGTGGTGTGCGACCGGGTTGACCGCGCTGAAGCGCCACCAGGGCGAGATCGACGAGCTCAACGTCTATCCGGTGCCCGACGGCGACACCGGCACCAACCTGGTGCTCACCCTCACCTCGGCCCAGCAGGCCCTGGCCATGGACCTGGACACGCTCCCCGACAGCGGGCCGACCGCGCACGGGCACGCGTTGCGGCTGATGGCCCAGGGCGCGCTGCTCGGCGCGCGCGGCAACTCCGGGGTGATCCTTTCGCAGATCCTGCGCGGCTTCGCCGACGCGGCCGCCGCGGCGCCGGCCGTCCGTGGCCGGGAGCTGGCCGCCGCGCTGCGGGGTGGCACCGCGGCCGCGTACACGGCGGTCGCCCGGCCGGTGGAGGGCACCCTGCTCACCGTGGTCGGCGAGGCCGCCGCCGCGGCCGAGCGG
>NZ_RCVI01000422.1:0-9009 GCF_003667455.1 Micromonospora sp. CV4
GGGTTGACCGGCGGGGGCGACTGCGGGGCCGACCCGAACGGCGGTGCCGACTGCGGCGCCGACCCGAACGGCGGCGAGGGCTGTCCGTACTGGCCCGGGTGCTGCGCCGGCGGGTATCCGCCCGGCTGGCCCGGGGCGGGCCAACCACCACCCGGCTGGCCGCCGGGCTGCCCCGGAGCCGGCCAGCCGCCCTGCTGCTGCGGCCAGCCCGGCTGCGGCTGACCGTAGACGCCCGGCTGGGGCTTCGGCCGCGGCACGTAGTAGAACTTCCGCCAGACCGCGTAGACCACCCAGGCGGCGGCCGCGAAGATCATCAGCCAGGCGAACCGGGTGAGCACACCGAGCAGCGCGTCGAGCACCTCGGCCTCGGCGAGCCGGCCCACGGTCCAGATCAGCATGGTCAGCGTGCCGAGCAGCGCGCTCACCGCGTACTCGCCGAGAGCCACCTGTGTGATCAGCTTCGCCTTCGGCAACACCGGCGACACGTGGGTGGCCAGCAGCACGGCCAGCAGCGGCAGGCCCACCGCCTCCAACCCGATGAACGCGAAGAACGCGCTGCCCGCACGGTCGGTGAAGGAGCTGTAGTCGTTCGGGCTGAGCAGCCGGAGCAGGCCCACGAAGAGGAACACGGCGTTGGCGCCGAGCAGCGCGAGCGCACCCAGTTCGCGTAGTGGCTTGGTCAGCTGGCGGGCCTGGGTCGCGTCGGTGGACGCGGGCTCGGCGGGGCTGGTCACGAACTCCCCCTCGGGGCGTGGACGGACAGGGCGCACGTGAGCCTAGTCTCCCGGGCCACCGGCGGACCGGAGGCGTCACGTGCGCGAGGATGGTCGACATGCGCATCGTGGTTCTGGCCGGCGGCATCGGCGGCGCCCGGTTCCTGCTCGGCGTCCGGGCGTACGCCCGAGAGGTCGGCGCCGAGGTGACCGCCGTCGTCAACGTCGGCGACGACCTGTGGCTGCACGGGTTGAAGATCTGTCCCGACCTGGACAGCGTCATGTACACCCTCGGCGGCGGCGCCGACCCCGAGCGGGGCTGGGGCCGGGTAGGCGAGAGCTGGACGGTCAAGGAGGAGCTGGCCGCGTACGGGGCGGAGCCGACCTGGTTCGGCCTCGGCGACAAGGACATCGCCACCCACCTGGTGCGCAGCACGATGCTCAATGCCGGCTACCCGCTGCACGCGGTCACCGAGGCGCTGGCGACCCGCTGGCAGCCGGGCGTACGTCTGCTCCCGGCGACCGACGACCGGCTCGAGACGCACGCGATCGTGAGCGCGAGGAGTGAGCCTGCGAGCCCCGCGGTCGCGAACAGCGCCGGCACGGCGGACGACGACCAGGGCCAGCGGGCGATCCACTTCCAGGAGTGGTGGGTGCGGTACCGGGCGGACATCCCCACCCACCGCTTCGTCTTCGTGGGCGCGGAGACGGCCAAGCCGGCACCCGGCGTGCTGGAGGCGATCGGCACGGCCGACCTGGTGTTGGTCGCGCCGAGCAACCCGGTGGTGAGCGTGGCGCCGGTGCTGGCCGTGCCGGGGCTGCGGGAGGCGGTGGCGGCCGGCCCGGCCCCGGTGGTGGGCATCTCGCCGATCATCGGCGGCGCCCCGGTCCGCGGGATGGCCGACCGCTGCCTGGCGGTGCTCGGCGTCGAGTGCAGCGCGGCCGGGGTGGGCCGACTCTACGGCGGCCGGGCGGCCGGCGGCCTGCTGGACGGCTGGCTGGTGGCCGAGGAGGACGCGGGAACGCTGGTACCGGAGGTGACGGTCCGCGCGGTGCCGTTGCGGATGACCGACGAGGCGGCGACGGCGGCGATGGTCCGCGCCGCGGTGGAGTTGACGTGAGGCTGGAGATCCTGCCGGTGCTGGGCATCGGCCACGTGACAGAGGGCGACGACCTGGCGGCCCTGATCGCCACCGCGGCGCCCTGGCTGCGCGACGGCGACGTGCTGGTCGTCACCAGCAAGATCGTCTCCAAGGCGGAGGGGCGGTTGGTCGACGTCCCGGCGGACGGGCCCGAACGGCTGGCCGCGCGCGACGAGGTGCTGGCCTCCGAGACCGCCCGGGTGGTGACCAGCCGAGGGCCGACCCGGATCGTGCAGACCCACCACGGCTTCGTGATGGCCTCCGCCGGCATCGACGCGTCGAACGTGGACAAGACCCGGCTGGTGCTGCTGCCGGTGGACCCGGACGCCTCCGCCCGGGCGCTGCGCGCCGCGCTGCGCAAGCGCTACGACCTGGACGTCGCCGTCATCATCACCGACACGATGGGCCGGCCCTGGCGCAACGGGCTGACCGACGTGGCGCTCGGGGTGGCCGGGATGCCGGCCATCCGCGACCACCGCGGCGAGGTGGACCCGTACGGCAACGAGCTGCAGCTCACCCAGATGGCCGTGGTGGACGAGCTGGCGGGCGCCGGCGAGCTGATCAAGGGCAAGTGCGACCAGGTCCCGGTGGCGGTGGTGCGGGGCTACCTCTCCACCACCAGCGCGGACGACTCCGCCGGGGCGCGGGCGCTGGTCCGCGATGCCGCGCAGGACCTCTTCTCGCTCGGAACCGCCGAAGCTCGGGCGGCCGGGCTGACCGACGCCGCCACGCTGACCGACGGTCCCGGCCCCACGCCGGCCGATCCGGCCGCCGCACGACGGGCGATCGACGCGGTCGCCGGGGTGGTCGCTCCCGGCACGGTCTTCACCCTGGTCGACGAGGCGGACGTACGCGCCGGCCTGATCGCCAAGGTCCCCGGCTGGCCGGACGGCGCCACCGCCCTGGTGCTCGGCTCGCCACCGGCCCCGGTGGACCCGATGGACCTGGTCCGCTTCGGCGCCGACCTGCACCGGCTGCGCGTCGCCCTGGCCGCGGAGGGCGTCGGTTCGACCCTGCTCCCCCCGCCCGCCGGCAGCCCGGCCAGCGCCACCCTCGCCCTCTGACGGGCAGCCGGTCGGGTCAGGCGTCCAGCATGGCCCGGCCGAGCGGGGTCAACGTGTGCAGCACGGTGTTGCGGTCCCGGTGGCTGACCAGCAGGCCGGCGTTGCGCAGCACGGTCGCGTGCTGACTGGCCGCCGCCGGTGAGATGTTGAGCCGGCGGGCCACCTCACCCGTGGTGCAGCCGTCGTCGCTGGCCTGCAACACCGCCGCCCTGGTCCGGCCGAGCAGCGCGGCGAGCGACTCGCGGCCGGCCGGGCCGGCCCCGTCGGCCGGCGCCAGCCCGCCCAGCCGGTCCACCGGGTAGACCAGCACCGGCGGCAAGGCCGGGTCGAGCAGGGCGACCGGGGTGGCGGCGCAGAAGAACGAGGGCACGAGCAGCAGGCCCCGGCCGTCCAGGTGCAGCTCCCGACTGTGCGGGTAGTCGCGGACCTCGAGAACTCCGTCCTCCCAGCGCATCGCCGGCCGGAGACTGGTGAGCAGGCCCTCCATGCCGCCGTCGAGCAGGGCCCGGGCCCGCCGGGACCGGTCCGCCGCCACAGCGGACTGGATCCGGCTCCAGTACGGGCTGATCGCCAGCGACCGGTACTGCTCCATCGACTCGGAGAGGTGGCGCAGCGCCGCCGCCTCGCCCCGGGCCAGCGCGCCGGCCGAGGACGGCAGCGGGTTCTCGGTGGCCAGCACGCTCAGGTCGCGGTGCAGCCGCTCAGTCGGGGTGCTGCGGACCGCGTCCAGGCCGGCCTCGAAGCCGTCGACGCTGGCGTACGGGGTGAGGAAGTCGGGGAAGTAGCCACGCGGCGGGCTCAACGCGAAGAGCAGCCGGAGCTGGTCGGAGGCGGCGTCCTGGCGCAGCCCTCGGGACACCGCGCGCCGCCAGTTGTCGGTCAGCGGATCACGGCTGCGGCCCTGCAGCAGGTGCAGGCTGAGGACCAACTCCCAGACCGGGTCCGCCGCCGGCGCCACCCGGGTCCGGAGGATGTCCTCGCCAGAAAAGTGGATCTTCAGCATGCAGCGCTCCTGAGCCGCCGGGCAGGGGGATGCCGGGTGGCTGTTCGACTCTACCTGGCCGGCACTTATCTCCATCTTTAAGCCTGAGCTGAAAAACCTCGACGCCTCCCGGGCCGGTTCGGCATGCTTCCAGTGCCCGAGCACGGCACCCACGCGTCACGTACGCGCGGCGCCGGGCACCGGGACCGGGGGAGGACCGGTGATCGGGCGGCACCACGAGGGTCTGCGGCCCTTGCTCCGCAGAGGTGCCGTCCGGTCGCTCCGTCGTCACGTTTCATGATGCCCCGCTCAGCCGGCCCAGAGCACGACCCGGTGGTCCTCGTCGGTGACGTAGAAGTGCCGCCCGTCCAGCTCGGCCAGCCCCTCGACGTGGTGCAGCGGCGCCAGGTCCGCCACCAGCTCCCCGGCGAGCAGGTGCCGGTCCGGGGCCGCGACGCGCGGATCGCCGCCCGGCAGCCGGAACCGGACGTGCCGGGAGGTCACGTCACCTCCGCCCGGATGGTCGTCGAGCAGCACCGAACCCTTGCCCAACGCGTCGATCGAGCCGATCACGGCCGCGTACCCGCCGTCGGAGGTCAAGGCGATCGCCCGGAACCCGGTCAGCGCGGCCGGCGGCGTCACCCCGGTCACCGCGTACGTCCCCACCGCCCGCGGCCAGGCCGGCTCCGCCGCGAACATGCCCGGCACGTCGGCCACCTCGACCAGGATCGGCTCGCCAGCCACGGTGACCGGGAAGCGCAGCCCCAGCAGCACCGTGCCGGCCGGAGTGAACGCCGCCGCCTCCACGTTCAGCGGCAGGTCGTCCGGGGCCAACCGACTCACCCAGCTCTTCTCGCGGGCGGTCCCCCGGGCCAGGGTCTCCACGATGAACCGCGCCCGCACCCGCTCCCCCGGCGGCAACGGGGTCAGCGGCGCCGCGACCAGCGCGTCGTTCACCGCCCGGTGCAGCCGGAAACGGTTGCGCACGACGTGCACCGGCACCGGCCCGGTCGCCGCCTCGTCCTCCCGGAACCGGGCCACGAACGCCCGCCGGGGGCGCAGTGGACCGGCCTTCGAGCCGAAGTGGGAACCGAAGACGTACACCCAGCCGTCGTGGTGGGCGAGCGCCTCACCGTCCTCGGTCCGGCCGTTCTCCCGGCCGGCGTCCGCCGCGACATGCCGCGCCGTCCACTCGCCGTCGTCCACCTCCAGCAGCAGGGCCAGACAGCGCTCCACCGGTCCCTCGTCCAGCACGGTCCAGAAACCCCGCCGGGCGCCGTACGCGCGCAGCAACGCCGCCGACCGCACCGGCAGCAGATCACTGGCCTCGTTGCCGGCCACCACGAATTCGAGGGCTCGCAGGGTCACCGCGTCAGCGTACGGAGCGCACGCTCGTAGAGTGGCGGCGTGCCCGACACCGCGCTCACCGGACCCGCCGCCCACCCGACCGACCCCGAGACGTACGCCGCGCTGCACGCCGACGCCACCGCGCTGCTCGACGGCTGGCAGCCCACCAGCCCGGACGCGGCCAACGCGCGGGACAGGACCCTCGCGCTGCTCGCCGCCGGGCCGGTCACGATGAGCCGACCGCACCGCCCCGGGCACATCACCGCCAGCGCGCTGGTGCTGGACGCCACCGGCTCACGGGTGCTGCTCTGCCTGCACGGCAAGTTCGGGCGCTGGGTGCAGCTCGGCGGGCACTGCGAGCCGACCGACCAGACCCTGGCCGGCGCCGCGCTGCGCGAGGCCACCGAGGAATCCGGCATCGCCGGCCTGCGCATCGACCCGGTGCCGATCGACGTGGACATCCACCCGGTGAGCTGTCAGGGCGGTTCGCTGCATTACGACGTCCGGTTCGCCGTGCTCGCCCCGCCCGGTGCGGTGGAGCAGGTCAGCGACGAGGCCGAGGCGCTGGGCTGGTTCCCGCCGGACCGGCTCCCCGAGCCACTGGCCGGCGGGACCGCGCAACTGGTCGCGCCGGCCCTCGCGGCCCTCAGACGTAGCCCTCTTCGCCCCGCTCCTTGAGCTCGTCGACCAGGGCCTTGACGTCCTGAGCCCGGTCGCGCGGGCAGACCAGCACCGCGTCCGGGGTGTCCACCACGATCAGGTCACGCACGCCGAGGGCGGCCACCAACCGGCCGGACTGCGGCACCACCACCAGGTTGGTGCTGTCCCGCAGCAGCACACCCGGCTTGGCGTCGGTGCCGAGCACCACGTTGCCCGACGCGTCGGCCGGCAGCACGTCGCCGAGGGTGTGGAAGTCGCCGACATCGTTCCAGCCGAAGTCGCCCGGCACGGTGGCCACCCGGCCCGCCGTGGCCGCGCCCTCCATCACCGCGTAGTCGACGGAGATCTTCGGCAGGGTCGGCCAGACCGTGCCGAGCACGTCGTCCTGCTCCGGGGTGCCCCAGGCGGCGGCGATCGCGGTCACCCCGGCGTGCAGGGCCGGCTGCTGGCGCAGCAGCTCGGCGAGGAACACGTCCACCCGCCAGACGAACATGCTCGCGTTCCACAGGTGCCGGCCGGAACGGACGTACGCCTCGGCGACCTCGACGGCCGGCTTCTCCTTGAACTCGGCCACCGGACGCCACGGCGCGTCCTCGGTCGGATCGCCGGTCTCCAGGTAGCCGTAGCCGGTCTCCGGCCGGGTCGGGGTGATCCCGACCGTCATCAGCATGCCCTGCTCCGCGCCGCGGACCGCTTCCCGGACCGTGCGCACCCAGTTGTCCGGGTCGCCGATCAGGTGGTCGGCCGCGAAGCTGCCCATCACCGCCTCCGGTTCGCGCAGCGCGATCACCGCGGCGGCCAGCGCGATCGCCGCGCAGGAGTCCCGGGGCGAGGGCTCGACCAGGATGTTCTCCTCGGGCAGCCCGGTCAGCTGCCGGGCGACCGCCGCGACGTGCGCGGCTCCGGTGACCACGAGTGTGCGGTCCGGTGTGGCCAGCGGCGCGAGCCGCGCCACGGTCGCCTGGAGCAGCGATGCGTTGGAGCCGGTCAGCGGATGGAGGAACTTGGGGTGGCCGGCTCGGGACAACGGCCACAACCTCGTGCCGCTGCCACCCGCCGGGATGACCGCATAGAGCATCCGCACATCATGCCCGACGGACACCGGCTGGGTGGGCGGCTCGCCATCCGGGCCCGGACGGTCACGAGCGGGCGCGGCTCCACGCGGCGATGTGCACCTCGGCGCTGGACTCCCAGGTGAACTCCTTGGCCCGGTCGAAACCGGCCTTCGCCAGCGACAACCGCCGCTGCTCGTCGTCCAGCAGCGCCGCCAGGTCGGTGCCGATCTGCTCCGGATCCTCCGATGTGTAGGCGACCGCGTCGCCGCCCACCTCGGGCAGCGAGAGCCGGGGCGTGGTCAGCACGGGGGCGGCGCAGGCCATCGCCTCCAGGATCGGCAGCCCGAACCCCTCGCCGTAGGAGGGGTAGGCCGCGACCAGCGCGCCGCCGAGGAAGCCGGGCAGGTCGGCGTAGCGCAGGTAGCCGGGGCGCAGCAGCCGCAGGTGGGACGGGACCTCGGCCACCGCCCGGTCGATGTCGTCGTCGTGCCCCTGCCCGCCGGCGATCACCAGGGCCGGCGGGTCGACCCGGTCGGCCACCGCCCGGGCCCAACCGCGGATCAGGTTGGGCACGTTCTTACGCGGCTCCTTGGCGCCGAGGAAGGCGACGTAGCTGCTGTTGCCCAACCCCAACCGGGCGCGCACCCGGGCCTTCTCCTCCTCGCTGGGCGCGTGGAAGGCGGCGTGGTCGACCCCGTGGTAGGCCACGTCGATCCGGGTCGGGTCGGCGTCGAGCAGCCGGATCAGCTCGTCCCGGGTGGCCTTGCTGGGCACGATCACCCGGTCGGCCCGGCGCAACGAGGTCTTGATCGCGCTGCGGAAGAAGGTCCGGCGGGACTTGTCGTAGTGCTCCGGCTCGGTGAAGAACGTCGCGTCGTGCACGGTGACCGTAACCGGACACCCGGCCCGCAGCGGGCAGGTGTAGAAGGGCGAATGCAGAACGTGCGCGCCCACCTGCTGAGCGAGCAGGGGCAGACCGGTCTGCTCCCAGGCGAGCCGCGCCGGACGGTGCGCCACGGCGGCCGGCGCGGGGATGATCTCCGCGCCGGGCAGCATCCGGGTGTACCGCTCCAGGTCGGTGCGGAGGCTGACCACCGCCAGCTCCACCCCCGACCCACACACCTTGCCGAGGGCACCGAGCAGACCATCGACGTATCGACCGACACCACCGCGGTCGGCGGGGACACTCGTGGCGTCGATGAGCACGCGGGGCGGGCGACCGGCGGTCACGGGGCGACTCCTTGCACTGGCGGGTCTGTGGGGAACAACACTCCGGGGGCCAAGCCTACGCCGGAGCACGGGGCCGACGCTGACTGCGACCCGACGGTACGCCGACTTGTCATCGTCTTCGAGTACGGCCCACAGGGGCGTATCGTTCGCGCCGATGGCCGACAACATTGCCCGGGTGTTCGCCGACGCGATCGCGACCGACCCGACCCGACCGTTGCTGACCTGGTACGACGATGCCAGTGGCGACCGCACCGAACTGTCCGGCGCGACACTGGCGAACTGGGTGGCGAAGACCGCCAACCTCCTCGTCGACGAGGTCGCCCTCGCCCTGGGCGATCCGGCCGGCGTGCTCCTGCCGCCGCACTGGCAGACCGCGGCCGTGCTGCTGGGTTGCTGGTCGGCCAAGCTGAGCGTGGTCGACACGCCGGGCGACGTGGACGTGCTCTTCGCCGCTGCCGACCGCCTCGACGAGGCGCAGTCCTGGTCCGCCGGCGAGCGGTACGCCCTGGGGCTGTCGCCGCTGGCACTTCCGCTGCGGCAGGTGCCACCCGGGTTCGTCGACTACGTGGTCGAGGTGCGCCGGCACGGCGACCACTTCCGCCCGCAGCCCGGACCGGGCCCCGCGGACGGTCCCCTGCTGGCCCGCGCCGAGGCGCGCGCTGCGGAGCTGGGCATCACGCCCGGCGCCCGGATCCTGATCGACGCGGCCCGCTACCCCGACCCGGTCGACTGGCTGCTCGCCCCGCTGACCCAGGCCGCCACCGTCGTCCTGTGCGCCAACCTGAACCCCGCCGACCTGCCCGCCCGCCTGAAGGC
>NZ_RCVI01000163.1:0-8914 GCF_003667455.1 Micromonospora sp. CV4
GCGCGGCGGGGGACCAGCAGCCCGGCGGCGACGAGCCCGCGCAGCACCGGCCCGGAGCGGCCCGGCGTCCAGCCGAGCGCCCGGTCCAGCATCGCGCCGGCGGCCACGCCGCCCAGGGTGGCGGCGGCCATCAGCACCGCCCGCCGCTCACCGTCGAGCCGGTCCAGCTCCGCGCCGACCGCCCGGTGCACGTCGTCCGGCAGCGGAAGCGCCGCCGGGTCCGCGCCGTCGACGATGGAACGCACGTACGCCGCCGCGTGCCCGGGACGCCCGCCCACCATCGGCAGCAGTCGGTCGACCAGCGCCACCGGTTGCCCGGCCCGGGTCAGCAGGAGGCGCAGCAGTCGCCCGCTCTGCACCGTGGCCAGCGGCCGGACCGCCACCCGCCGGGCCGTACCGGGTCGGGTGTCGGCCCAGTGCGGCTGGTGCAGGGTGACCACGGCCAGCGGCAGCCCGCGCGCCGAGGCGGCGGTGAACAGCGCGTGCAGGAACCGGCTCACCGCGGGGGCGGCCCGGTCCAGGTCGTCCACGGCGACGATCAGCGGCCGTTGGGCGGCCAGGCGCAGCAGGGCGTCCCGGCAGGCCGCGGCGCCGGCCAGCGAGACCGCCGAGCCGTCCGGGGTGGCCAGCAACCGTTCCAGCGCCGGAACCGCCGCGGCGACCCGGGCCGGCGGAAGCAGCGGCGTCAGGGTCGCCGTCAACCGGTCGCGGACCACCGCCGGGCCCGCGCCGTGGCGGATCCCGGCGAATTCGCGCAGCAGGTCCGCGACCGGCGCGAGCACCTGATCCGGGTACGGCTGGCAGGCCGCCACGCACCAGCGCACCGCCACCCCGTCCACCGTCGTCAGCGACGTGGTCAGCTCGTGCAGCAACCGACTGCGGCCGCTGCCCGTCGGGCCGACCAGCGACACCCAGCGCGGGCTGTGCTCGCGGACCGCCCGGCTCAGCTGGTCGCGTACGGTGGCCAGCTCGCGACGGCGGCCGATCAGCGGGCCGTCGTGCGGGTCGGCACTCGGGCGTACGGGGCCGACCGCGTGCCAGACCGGCGCCGGCGGCACCCGCCCGGTGACCGGCGCCAGTTGACGCTGGGCGATCAGACCGGCGGTGGCCCGGGCGGTGGCCGCACAGAGCGCGACGGCGCCGGGTGGCGCGTACTCCTGCAGGCGGGCCGCGGCGGTGATCACCGCGCCGCTGGCCACGCCGTGACCGCCGTCGACCGCGCTGCCCAGGTCGACCACCACCTCGCCGGTGGCCACACCGACGCGTACCCGCAGCGTGATGTCACCGACCATCGGCCGGCGGTCCAGCGCGGCCTGGATCTCCAGCCCGGCGCGGACCGCGCGGTACGCGTCGAAGCCATCGGAGTGGCGCGCGCCGAAGAGCGCCATCACCGCGTCGCCGACGTACTTCTCGACCACCCCGTGCCAGCGGTGCAGCACACCGGCGACGGTGTCGAAGTAGGCCTGTTGCAGCGCCCGGACGTCCTCCGGGTCCAGTCGCTCGACCAGCGCGCTGGAACCGACGATGTCGGCGAAGAGCACGGTCACGGTGCGTCGCTCCTGCGGCACCGGCCAGTGCGGGGTGCTGGTCCGCTGCGTGACGATGGTGGTCATGGGTATTCGCACCGGCCTCTCTCCCACTGCTGCCTGCAGACCTTCGGAGATTGGCATTCCTGCGCTGACGGGGGATCGGCAGAACGACGTATGTCGGCCAACCGCAACCTTTAGTCGCAATGTCGACGCGAGGAGTACCACAAGCGGCAGATGGCCGTAGAACGGTACGGGGGCGTGTGATTAGGCTGCGTGCCATGGCCAGCGATGTGGACACCGCCCCGCTCGTGGGCCGAGCGGAGCTGGTGCAGACGGTTCGGTCCGCGCTGCTCGGTGACGTCACGCACGGGCAGACCGCCGCCGTCTTCCTGACCGGTGAGAGCGGCGTGGGCAAGACCCGGCTGCTCGGCGAGATCGGCGCCCGGTTGCGTGACCAGGGCGCCCTGGTGCTCACCGGCAGCTGCCTGGACATCGGCGACGCCTCCCCGCTGCACCCGCTGTTGCAGGCACTGCGACGCTTCGACGCCGACCTGTCCGCCGCACAGGCGCGCACCTCCTCGGCCGTACGCGGTCTGTTGCAGATGTTCGCCGACGAGACCGCCGGCCCGGACGGCGCGGGCGCGCTGCTGGAGCGGGTCTCCCGCGGTCTGCATCTGATCGCCGAGGGCCGGCCGCTGGTGCTGATCCTGGACGACCTCCAGTGGGTCGACCGGAGCACCCGCCAGCTGCTGCTGTACCTGCTGGCCGGCCTCGGCGACCTCCAGCTCTCGGTGCTGGCCGCGGTCCGCGCCGAGTCGTTGCAGGGCGCGCACCCGCTGCGCCGGGTCCTCACCGAGCTGCGTCGACTGCGGACGGTGCGGGTGCTCGACCTGGCTCCACTGGACCGCGCCGGCACCGAACGGCTCGCCGCCGCGGTGGTCGGCCGGGAGCTCGCCTCCGACGCGGCCGAGCAGGTGTGGCAGCGCAGCGGCGGCAACCCGTTCGTCATCGAGGAGTTGGCCCGCGACCTGCGCGACGGCCGGGACGGGCTGTCCGAGACGCTGCGTGAGATCTTCCTCGCCCGGGTCGACGCGCTGCCCCAGCACGCGCACGCGGTGGTGCACGCGGTGGCCGCCGGCGTCGAGCCGGTGGAGCACTGGCTGCTCGCACAGGTGCTCCGGCTGCCCGAGGAGGAGCTGATCGAGGCGGCCCGCGCCGCGGTGGCGCACCGGCTGCTGGTCGGCGCCGACGACGGCTACCGGCTGCGGCACCGGCTCGTCGCCGAGGTCCTGGCGCACGAGCTGCTGCCCGCCGAGCGCTCCGGGTTGCACCGCCGCTACGCCGAGGCGCTGACCGCCGCGCCGGCCGAACTGCACCAGGCCCGACTGGCGCACCACTGGCGGCTGGCCGGCGAGCCGGCCCGGGCGCTGCCGGCGGCGGTGGCCGCCGCGCGGGAGGCCGACAACGCCCGGCAGGAGGCCGCCGAGCTGGCCGCGCGGCTGCGCGCGGAGCTGACGGCGACCGCCGCGCAACGCGACACCCTCACGGCCGAGCTGACGGCCGCCCGGCAGGCCGCGGCCACCGCCGAGGGCCGGCTCACCGCCCTGACGGTACGGCTGGAGGCCGCCGAGACCGACCGTGACCTGGCTCAGCGGCGGGTGGCGCAGCTCGGCGACCAGGTCAGCGACCTGGCTGTGGCGCTGGCCCGGCTCGGCGCCGCCACGCCCGACGACGCCACCCGCTGACGTGGGCGGTCAGTGGATGCCGGCCATCAAAGCGCGGATGTGCCGGGCGAACATCACCGCGCCCAGCCCGAACGCCACCGACGCGAGGCCGAAGGTGAGGAAGTAGGTCGACTCGGACCAGGTGTCGGCGAGCCGCGCCACCTGCCCGCCGATCGCGTCGCCGACGGCGGTGGCGAGGAACCACAGGCCCAGCATCTGGCTGGCGTACTTCACCGGCGCCAGCTTGGTGGTGGCGGACAGGCCGACCGGGCTCAGCGACAGCTCGCCGGCGACCTGGATGGCGAAGACCGCCACCAGCCACCACGGGGACACCAGGTCACCGCCGACGGCAGCCTGCGCGGCGGCGGCCATCAGCACGAACGACAGGCCGTTGAGCACCAGACCGACGGCGAACTTCACCGGCGTGGACACCCGGTTGCCGACCCGCAGCCAGAGCAGCGCGAACAGCGGCGCGCCGATGATGACCAGGATGGGGTTGACCGACTGGAGCCAGGACGCCGGGAAGGTGAAGCCGGCCACGTCCCGGTCGGTGCGCTCGGCGGCGAAGATGTTCAGCACCGACCCGGCCTGGTCGTAGATCAGCCAGAACGCGGCGGCGAACACGAACAGCCACAGGTACGCCTTCATCCGGCTGCGTTCGGTCGCGCTGAGCTCCCGGTCGGTCATGATCCGGGCGAAGTAGCCGACGGTGACCAGCACGGTGACCGCGGTGAGCGTGTTCACCACCGTGTTGACGGTGAACAGCCCGGTCAGCGCGAGGGCGGCGACGAGCACGACGAGCACCGCGACCGCCACGCCCGCGCGGGTGAGCGCCCGTCGGCGGTCGGCGCCGAGCAGCGGATCGGCCGGGCGGGCCCCGGCGTCGCCCAGGTTGCGCCGGCCCAGGACGTACTGGATCACGCCGAAGGTCATCCCGACCGCGGCGACGGCGAACCCCAGATGCCAGTTGATCTTCTCGCCGAGGAAGCCGGTGATCAGCGGGGCGATGAACGCGCCCAGGTTGATGCCCATGTAGAAGATCGAGAAGCCGGCGTCGCGGCGCGGCGAGTCCCGGTCGTACAGGGCGCCGACCATGGTGGAGATGTTGGGTTTGAGCAGGCCGGTGCCCACGACGATCAGGGTCATCCCGGCGAAGACGCTCCACCGCGTCGGCACCGCCATCACGTAGTGCCCGGCGGCGATCACCACCCCGCCCCACAGCACGCTGCGCCGGGCCCCGATCAGCCGGTCGGCGACCCAGCCGCCGGGCAGCGCCATCAGGTACACCATCGCGTTGTACGTGCCGTAGACGGCGTTGGCGCTGGACTCGCTCAGGCCCAGCCCGTCGTCGGCGGCCTCGGCCGTCAGGTACAGCACGAGGATCGCCCGCATGCCGTAGAAGCTGAACCGCTCCCACATCTCGGTGAGGAAGAGGGTGGCCAGTGCCCGGGGATGACCGAAGAACGTCCGCCCGTTGGCAGCGGGACGCTCGACCGGGACGTCATGGGCCATCGCAACCTCCGCTGCACTCGGGCGGTTAACATCCCCGGTGGCGGCCGAAACACTCCACCGTTCCGACCCGGCCGGGGATCACCTGGCCGGGTGACCGTCCAGGCCGGCTACCCTTGGTCCCGGCTCACCCGTGGGCGCCTCACGCCCTCGGGCGGGAATGGCTCGACGGGAACGCACCGTTACACCCAGAAGACCAGCACCACGAACGAGGGGAAGTCGATCATGGGCGAGCGTATGCTGCGCGGAAGCCGCCTGGGCGCGGTCAGCTATGAATCCGACCGCAACACGGAGCTCGCGCCGCGCCAGACCCGCGAGTACCTCTGCGCCAAGGGCCACCAGTTCGAGGTGCCGTTCGCCGTCGACGCCGAGGTCCCGACGACCTGGGAGTGCAAGTTCGACGGCAGCGTCGCTCGACTCGTCGACGGCAGCGAGCCGGAGCAGAAGAAGGCCAAGCCGCCGCGTACCCACTGGGACATGCTGCTGGAGCGGCGCTCGATCGCCGAGCTTGAGGACATCCTCGCCGAGAGGCTCCAGGAGGTTCGTACCCGTCGCGGCCGCGCCTGAGCCGCAACCCGCACGACGACGGCGCCCCCGGGGATCTTCCCCCGGGGGCGCCGTCGTGTCCGACGTCAGTTGCGGCCAGGCTCGATGATCTCGCCCTCGATGGCCCGGCCGCCGTCGACCACCACCGGCTGCTCCGGTTGCGCCGGCGGTGTCGGTTGCGGCGCACCCTGGCGGACCCGCACCGTACGCGGCCCGAACAGGTCACCGGCGACCATCGACGACACCCGCCGCTCGGTGGTGCGTTGCACCCCGGAGCGGGCCAGACGCCGCACCGGCGGCACGAGCAGCAGCAACCCCACCAGCCCGCTGACCAGACCGGGCACCGCCAGCAACAGCGCGCCGCCCAACCCGACGAGCCCGTCGGTCACCTGCCGTCCCGGTGGCTGCCGCGCTGTGGTGGCGGAGCGGAAACCACGCCAGGCGCGCATCCCCTCCCGGCGCAGCAGCACCAGCCCGAGCAGCGAGGCCGCGAACACCAGCAGCACCGCCGCACCGAACCCGAGCGCCCGCCCCACCAGGACGAACACCGCAATCTCCAGCACCACCGCCAGCAGCAGGGCCAACGGTACGAACCTCAGTCCTCGGCGCATCTCACCTCATCGCCATCCCGCGACGATAATTCGGCCTCCGGGCCGCAGAGCGGCACTCCGGACCGAATGAACGTCGGCCACACAGGAACGTGTCCCGCCCATCCAGCATGACACGGCCGCGCTCACGGCCACCGCACCTGACCGGTGGCGGTGCCGTTCAGGCCCCGGCGCACCGCCTGCCGGCGGTCCTGCACCCCCCAGGTCGTGATCCGCCACAGCGCCTCGGCCACGATCCGCGGGCTCATCTTGCTGTCCCCGCGCTCGCGTTCGGCGAACGTGATCGGCACCTCCACGATCCGCACCCCGGCCTGGTGCGCGAGCCGGGACAGCTCCACCTGGAACGAGTAGCCCTGCGAGCACACCGACGCCAGGTCGATGGCGTCCAGCGCGCTGAGCCGGTACACCCGGTAGCCGCCGGTGGCGTCGGAGACCGGCATGCCCAGCGCGAGGCGCGCGTACAGGTTGCCCATGCGGGACAGCAGCAGCCGCCGCAGCGGCCAGTTCACCACCCGCGCGCCGCTGGTCCACCGCGATCCGATCACCACGTCCGCGTCGGCGGCGGCCCGCAGCAGCGCCGGCAGGTCCTCCGGGGCGTGCGAGCCGTCGGCGTCCATCTCCACCACGGCCTGGTAGCCGCGCTCGCCCGCCCAGTCGAAGCCGGCCAGGTACGCCGCCCCGAGGCCCTGTTTGCCCTCGCGGTGCAGCACCTGCACGTGCGCGTCGCCGTCGGCGAGGGCGTCGGCGATGGCGCCGGTGCCGTCGGGGCTGTTGTCGTCGGCGATCAGGATCTGCACCGCCGGGGCCGCCCGGCGGACCCGGCCCACGATCGCGGCGATGTTGTCGGCCTCGTTGTAGGTGGGGATCACCACCAGCACCCGGCCCACGCCGGGCACCTCGTCGGGACGTCGGATGGTGTCGGTCGCCTGGATCACGGTTCCTCCGCTCCCGCCGGCGTACCGGCTGCTGCTATCCGGGCAGGATCCGCTGCCGTCGACGCAGCACCGCCGCGCCGACCAGGGCGGCCGTGGCCAGCCCGGCGAGCGCCAACTCCGGCCACCAGCCGAGCCGGGTGGCGAGAGTGCGCCCGTCGTCGAGCCGCATCTCCCGCACCACGACCTCCCGGGTGTTGAACCCGGTGGCGTCGCTTACCCGCCCGTCGGGGGCGACGAACCCGGACACCCCGACCGTGGAGGCCATCAACGCCGGACGGCCGTGCTCGACGGCCCGCAGGCGCACCATGGCGAGTTGCTGGCGGGCCTCGGCCACGTCGAAGGTGGCGTTGTTGGTCTGCACCACCAGCAGTTGCGCGCCGCCGGTGACGGTGTCGCGGACCACCTCGTCGTACGCGACCTCGAAGCAGATCACGTCGCCGAGGACCGCCGGGCCGGCGCGTACCACGCCCGGGGTGCTGCCGGGCACGAAGTCGTTGCGGATCAGGTCGACCTGCTTGCTGACCATGCGGGCGATGTCGCGCAGCGGCACGTACTCGGCGAACGGCACGGGGTGCCGCTTGGTGTACAGCTGGCTCAGGTCCGCGCCGGTGCCGGGCCGCCACAGGATGCCCGCGTTGCGGACCTCGCCGGGGCCGGGGCCGAGCAGCACCGCGCCGACCAGGATCGGCGCGCGGACCGTGTCGGCGGCCTGGGCGATGCGGGCCCCCGCGGTGGGGTTGCGCAGCGGGTCGATGTCGCTGGAGTTCTCCGGCCACACCACCAGGTCGGGTTGGCGCTGCGCGCCGGCGGCGACCCGCGCGGCCAGCTCCAGGGTGGCGTCGACGTGGTTGTTGAGCACCGCCTGCCGCTGGGCGTTGAAGTCCAGCCCGAGGCGCGGCACGTTGCCCTGCACGATGGCCACGGTCACCGGTGCGCCCGACCCGGCGGACGCGACCGGCACCAGCAGACCCGCCGCGCCCAGCGCCACGGCGACGGCGGCCGGTACGGCCACCGGCAGCCACCGCCGCGCGGGCGGCTCGCCCGAGGGCCCGTCCGGGCGGCGGCCCAGCCCCGCCACGCGGCGGTGACCAGCAGCCCACCGATGAGGGCCACCCCGAAGGTGACCAGCGGGGCGCCACCCAGCGCGGCCAGGCGCAGCAGCGGCGAGGAGTCCTGACTGAACGCGAGGCGCCCCCACGGGAACCCGCCGAACGGGGTGCGGTCGCGCAGCGCCTCCTGCCCCACCCATAGCAGCCCGGTCAGCGCCGGCCACGCCCAGCGGCTCCGGTCGGCCAGCGGCGACACCCAGGCGGTGGCCGCGCCGAGCAGCGCCAGGTAGCCGGCCTGCAACAGCGACAGCAGCACCCACGGCAGGTAGCCGGTGTGCAGGTTCGTCCAGGCCAGCAGCGGCGCGAACAGGGCCACCCCGGTGAGGAAGCCCAGGCCGGCGCCGGCGCGCAGCCGCCGCCGGTGCGCCGCGGCGGCCAGCAACGCCACCCCGACGGGCGCGAGCGGCCACACCCCGTACGGCGGGAACGCCACCAGCAGGGCCAGCCCGGCGGCCACGGCCATCGGCGCGGCGACCCTGAGCGGCAGCGGGCGGCCGGCGACGACCGGCCGGTGGGGCACCGCCGGGGCGCGCGTCTCGTCCCGGTCCAGGGTCGTCACCGCAGTTCCTCGATCACGGGGCGAAGGCTACCTGGCCGGGGGGCGTGTCGGCCGCATCGGGCACCGGGGACGGACCACCCGGCGGAATGAAATCGGGGCGCGGCTCGCGCCGCGCCCCGATGCTCCCAGGCCCTCCCCGGCCGGTGCGGCGGGGACGAGGCACGCCGACCTTCGGACCGACCGGACGCGGACTGGCTGCCCCCGCCGGGCCGTTGTCTACTGGCCGTGCACCTCACCCTGCCCGTACACCGGTAACCGCGACCGGTTCGCGCCGCCCCGCCGACCCCCGCCCGCTGGACCTGGCCGCCGCGACGATGACGCTGAAAACTGTCGCTCGGCCAGCGGACGAAGGGACGAAGCGAACAACAGCCGCTTCCCGTGGTAGGACTCAAAGA
>NZ_RCVI01000219.1:0-8791 GCF_003667455.1 Micromonospora sp. CV4
CCCGGGCCGGGGTCTGCTGGAGGCCGTCGCGGTCCGGGTCCTCCCCGACCGCGATCAGGATCTCCCGGACCGCCTTCTCGATTCGACCCAGGTCGATCGCGTCCTCGACCGGGCGGCCGGTCAGCCTGCCGCTGATCAGCCGTGCGGCCACGTAGTCCAGCCCGTCGTCGCCGTCGGGCTCGGTCGCGGAGACGGCCAGCTCCCGGTGAGGGGAGCTGGCCGTCGGGTCGCTGCTCAGTGCGTGCCGTCCGAGTTGTTGGACGAGGCGCCGCCGCCGACCGACGCCTGCGCGCCGTCGGCCTGGGCCTGCGCCTTGAGCTTGTCCTTCTCCGCAGGGGTGAGCACGGGCGGCTCGGTGGAGGGCTGGCGCTTGCCGAAGCCGTTGTACGGCGCCAGCGGCGGGCGCTTGACCACCCGCGCGCAGATCCGGGCCATGTCGGCGGTGGAGAGGGTCTCCTTCTCCATCAGCTCGAGCACGATGTTGTCCAGGACGTCCCGGTACTCGACCAGGATCTCCCAGGCCTCGTCGTGCGCCAGCTCGACCAACGCCCGCATCTCGCCGTCGATCTCGGCGGCCACCGAGTCCGAGTAGTCCCGCTCGTGGCCCATGTTGCGGCCGAGGAACGGCTCGTCCCCGCTGGTGCCGTACTTGATCGCACCGAGCTTGGAGCTCATGCCGTACTGGGTGATCATCGCGCGGGCCAGTTGGGTGGCCTTCTCGATGTCGTTCCCGGCGCCGGTGGTCGGCTCGTGGAAGACCAGCTCCTCGGCGGCCCGACCACCCAGCGCGTACGCCAGGGTGTCGATCATCTCGGCGCGGGTCTGGGTGTACTTGTCCTCGGTGGGGAGCACCAGGGTGTGGCCCAGCGAGCGGCCACGGGACAGGATCGTCACCTTGTGCACCGGCGCGGCGTGCGGCAGCGCCCAGGCGACCAGCGCGTGCCCACCCTCGTGGTACGCGGTGATCTTCTTTTCCTGGTCGCTCATGACCCGGGTCCGTCGCTGCGGACCGGCGATCACCCGGTCGATCGACTCTTCCAGCGAGTCGTTGGTGATCGCCCGCTGGTCCTTGCGGGCGGTGAGCAGGGCCGACTCGTTGATCACGTTGGCCAGGTCGGCGCCGCTGAAGCCCGGGGTACGCCGGGCCACCGAGTCGAGGTCGACGTCGGGGGTGAACGGCTTGCCCTTGGCGTGCACCCGCAGGATGGCCTTGCGGCCCTCCATGTCGGGGGCGTCCACCGGGATCTGCCGGTCGAACCGGCCCGGGCGCAGCAGCGCCGGGTCGAGGATGTCCGGCCGGTTGGTGGCCGCGATCAGGATGACCCCGCCCTTGGTGTCGAAGCCGTCCATCTCGACGAGCAGCTGGTTGAGCGTCTGCTCGCGCTCGTCGTGACCGCCGCCCATGCCGGCGCCGCGGTGCCGGCCGACGGCGTCGATCTCGTCGACGAAGACGATCGCCGGAGCGTTCGCCTTGGCCTGCTCGAACAGGTCGCGGACCCGGCTGGCGCCGACACCGACGAACATCTCCACGAAGTCGGAGCCGGAGATGGAGTAGAAGGGCACCCCGGCCTCGCCGGCGACCGCGCGGGCCAGCAGCGTCTTGCCGGTGCCGGGCGGGCCGAACAGCAGCACGCCCTTCGGGATCTTGGCGCCCAGGGCCTGGTACTTCGCCGGGTTCTGCAGGAAGTCCTTGATCTCGTGCAGCTCCTCGACGGCCTCCTCGGCACCCGCGACGTCCGCGAAGGTCGTCTTCGGAGTGTCCTTGGTGATCATCTTCGCCTTGGACTTGCCGAAGTTGAGCACCCGGGAGCCGCCGCCCTGCATCTGCGACATGAAGAACAGCAGCAGGAGCACGAGCAGCGCGATCGGCAGCAGGTTGACCAGCAGGCTCACCCAGATGCTGTCCGACGAGACCTTGGCGTCGGCCGGGCCGGTGACCCGGTTGGCCGCCTTGGCGTCCAGCACCTCGTTCCAGACCTCGTCGCCCACCTGGTACGGGAACTGGGCCTCGATCTTGTTGGTGGTGGTCTCGCCGAACTTCGTCTTCTGGGCCAGGTCCAGCTGGAGCGTCTGCTCCTTGTCCTGGAAGACGACCTTATTGATCTTGGCGGTGTGGAGCTGGTCGAGCGCAACGGAAGTGTCCACGCGGTGGTAGCTGGGACCAGCGGTGAACAACTGACTGAGCACAACGGCGCCGAGGATGACCAGGATGATCCAGACCACCGGTCGGCGGAAGAAACGCGTACGTTCCATACTGTTGTCGAGCGCCGGAGCGCCCGCATCCTCCTGATCGACGTCCTGACCGTCTGATGGTGTTGCCGCGTCTTGAGCGGCGGCCGGGGCCGCCGTGCGGGCCGGCCTCGACCCCGAGGCGCAAAAACTGCCGCGCCGCGGTCATTCGACGGTACACCGTGTACGCGAGGAGTGAGCTTGCGAGCCCCGCACTCGGCACACCTTCGCATCGACGGCGCGCACCGTGGGCAGGCTCACCAGCCCTCACCGGAACGTACGGCGGGTCCGGGCAGAAGCCGGCGTGGCGGAGAGTCCGGCCCGGCCACCCGAACGCCCGGTAACGCGGTCGAGGGGGTCGGGCGCGAAGTAACCTCCGCGCCACCGGGCTCCACGGTAGCCGGAACAGCTGAGAGTGCGCTGAACGTCGGCTTGACGGATGCCGATGCGAGTTGACCTCACACCGCCGCCGGACGGCGGTTGTGGCCCGGCCGGCGTCAGGACCGGGCGTAGACCTCGGGCTTGAGCACCCCGACGTACGGCAGCTCCCGGTAGCGCTCACCGAAGTCCAGGCCGTACCCGACCACGAACTCGGTCGGGATGTCGAAGCCGACGTACTTGACCGGGACCGGCACCCGGACCGCGTCGGGCTTGCGGAACAGCGCGACCACCTCGACGCTCGCCGCGGAGCGGGACTCCAGGTAGCGCAGCAGCCACGAGAGCGTCAGCCCGGAGTCGACGATGTCCTCGACGACCACCACGTGCCGCCCGGCGATGTCCCGGTCGAGGTCCTTGAGGATGCGGACCACGCCGGAGGAGGTGGTGCCCTGGCCATAGGAGGAGATGGCCATGAAGTCCAGCTCGGCCGGGGGGCCGTTGCGACCCAACGCCCGGGCGAAGTCCGCCATGAACATCACCGCGCCCTTGAGCACGCAGACCAGCAGCAGTCCGTCGCCCACGTGGGCGTAGTCGGCGGAGACCTGTTTGGCCAGTTCCGCCGTCTTCTCGCGGATCTGCGCCTCGGAGATGATCACGTGGTCGATGTCGGCGTCGTACCAGGAGCCGTCAGCCATGACTCCTAGCCTGCCGTACGTCGGATGGCCCCCGTCGGCGGGGCCGCACCTTTTGGCGCGGTCCCGCCCTGGATTTTTCTCGCAAAGGCCATCAAACACATCAGCTGGTACGGGACCGCCAGCGGCGGCCGTCCTCGCTGGGCTTCCAGTCGGCCGAATCGTGACTGTCGGTGGTGAGGCCGGCCGCCGAGGCGGCGACGAGCAGGACGAGGAACAGGAGGAAGAGCAGGAACTCCATGGCGGCGCTCGCTTTCGCATGGTTGCTGTCGGTTTCGCCGCCGGTGCGCACCGGACTGAGACCAGTCTGCGACGACCCACGTCGATCGAACAGTGGCAGAAATGCCACTGGGCATCGATTTTCTGCCATCGATCGGGTTACCCTCGTCACATGCTTCGTTCCGTGGCCGTCCTCGCCCTCGACCAGGTCGCCCCGTTCGAGCTCGGCGTGCTCGCCGAGGTGTTCGGCACCGACCGCACGGCCGACGGCTTCCCCGGTTACCGCTTCCACGTGTGCAGCCCGGACGGCGCGCCCGTGCGCACCTCGTCCGGCTTCCACCTCACGCCACACGCCGACCTCGGCCCCGTGGAGGAGGCCGACCTGGTGGCCGTTCCCGCGCACAGCCAGGGCACCGAGGTTCCCGGCCCGGTGCTCGACGCGCTGCGCCGGGCCGACGCGCGCGGCGCGCACCTGTTCAGCGTCTGCTCCGGCGCCTTCCTGCTCGGCGCGGCCGGGCTGCTCGACGACCGGGAGTGCACCACGCACTGGCGGTACGTCGACGAGTTGCAGAGCCGACACCCGGCCGCCCGGGTGCGCTGCAACTCGCTGTACGTCCAGGACGGTCGGCTGCTCACCAGCGCCGGCACGGCGGCCGGCATCGACGCCTGCCTGCACCTGATCCGTCAGGAGCACGGCTCGGCCACCGCCACCCGGCTGGCCAGACGGATGGTGGTCCCGCCGCACCGCGACGGCGGCCAGTCGCAGTACGTCGAGGCACCCATCCCGAAGGCGCCCGAGGCGCCCACCCTGGAACCGGTGCTGGAGTGGCTGATGGGACACCTGGACCGGACGATCACCGTTGAGGAGCTGGCTGCCAGGGCCGGCATGGCTCCGCGTACGTTCGCCCGCCGGTTCCGGGCCGAGACCGGCACCACCCCGCACGACTGGCTCACCAACCAGCGGGTGCTTCTGGCCCGACGGCTGTTGGAGGAGACCCCGTTGAGCGTGGAGGCGGTCGCCGACCAGGCCGGCTTCAGCGACGCGGCGGCGCTGCGCCACCACTTCAGTCGCCGGGTGGGCGCCACCCCGCACGGCTACCGGACCACCTTCCGCGACCGGACGCACACCGCCTGAGGCACGCCGGCCCGATGCCACCACTCGGAGAGCATCGGCTCTGCTTCACTCCACGCAACACCTCGTAGGCCGCTGCGTTGCGCCGGTTGAAGCAGAGCAGAGGGGCTCAGTCAGGTGGGTCCACGGGCGCCAGCCGGTCGGCACGGCGCAGCACGCGCAGACCACCCGGCAGATCGGCCGGACCCTGACCGTGCCACCGGGTGACCAGGGCGTCCAGCGCGTCGACATGCCGGTACGAGAGGGCACCGGCAACCGCACCCAGCTCACGCGCCCAGGCATGCAGCACCCGGCCGCGTAGCGCGAGGGCCAGATCGGCCAGCGCCGGTACCGATAGCCCGCCTGCGGGATGCCGGGCCGCCGCCAGCGCCGCCTGCGCCAGGTCGTCGAGGGCGGCGTTGTCGGCCGCCACCAGCCGGGCGGTACGCGCCAGATTGTCCAGAACGCCCGGCCCGAGTGCCCGCACCAGCGCCGGCAGCACGTCCGCCCGCACCCGGGACCGGGCGTACGACGGATCGGTGTTGTGCGGGTCCTGCCACGGGCTCAACCCGAGCACCTCACACGCGGCGCGGGTCTGCTCCCGACCGATCTCCAGCAGCGGGCGCAGCAGCGGCACCCCGGACAGCTCCCGCCGGGCGGGCATCCCGGCCAGACCGCGTGGACCGGCGCCCCGGGCCAGCGCGAGCAGCACGGTCTCCGCCTGATCGTCCCGGGTGTGCCCGGTGAGCACCGCGACCGCGTCCTGCTCCCCGGCGACCTCGGTCAACGCCTGGTAGCGGGCCTCCCGGGCGGCCGCTTCAGGTCCACCCGGTCGCCCGGCCACGTCCACCCGGACCACCGTCACCGGCGCGAACCCGGCCTCCCGGGCCCAGGCGGCCACCTCCCCGGCGCGCTGCGCCGAGCCCGCCTGGAGGCCGTGGTCGACGGTCACCAGGCCCGCGGCACGATTCAGCCGGGGCGCCACGAACGCGGCGGCCGCGGCAAGGGCGAGCGAGTCGGCGCCGCCCGAGCAGGCGACGAGCACCGGCCCGCCGGACGGCAGACCGGTCAGCGCGCGGCGGACCGCCACCCGGATCGCGGCCACGGGCGGGGCGAGCGCGGCCACCGGCGGACGGTCAGCCGGCGGCCGGGAAGGTGCCGGCCGGGCCGTGCACCCGGGCCACCCAGGCGTCCGGATCGCCCAGCTCGGAGAGCCGGGGCAGGGTGAGCGGCGAGTTGAAGATCGAGTTGAAGCCGTCCATGCCGACCCGCTCGACCACGCCGTGCACGAACTTGCGCCCCTCGGCGTACTGGCGCATCTTGACGTCCACACCGAGCAGCCGGCGGATCGCCTTCTCCAGCGGGTTGCCCGCCTCGCGGCGACGGTTGAACGACGCCCGGATCCGCTCCACGCTCGGAATCACCTGCGGGCCGACGCCGTCCATGACGAACTCGGCGTGCCCCTCCAGCAGGGTCATCAGCGCGGTGAGCCGGTCCAGCACCGCCCGCTGCGCCGGGGTCTGCACGATGTCCAGCACGCTGGTGCGGCTCTCCGGGTCGCGGATCGCATCGGACAGGGTCGCCACCCCACGCCGCAGCCGCTCGACCAGGTGCTCGCCGCCGCTGGACGAGGCGTCCACGAACGCCTGCACCTCGCTCAGGAAGTAGGCCCGCATCCATGGCACCGCGGTGAACTGGGTCCGGTGGGTGACCTCGTGCAGGCACACCCAGAGCCGGAAGTCCCTCGGGTCGGCCCCGAGCTTGCGCTCCACCTCGACGATGTTCGGCGCGACCAACAGCAGCTGGCCCGGGTCGGCGGAGAAGACCTCGTACTGGCCGAGCACCCGGCCGGACAGGTAGGCGAGCACCGTGCCGGCCTGCACCCCGGTCAACCGGGACCCGATCGCCTCGGTCAGCGCGCCCGGCTGCTTGTCGCCGGAGAGCCGGCTGACCAGCGGGGTGATCACCTCACGTAGCCCGGCGATGTTGGTGGCGGCCCAGTCCCGTCGGTCGACCACCCGCACCGGCGGATGCGCCACCTGCGCACGCAGCCCCGTGTAGTCGGCCACGTGCCCGGCTGCCTCGTCGGTCAGCCGCCGCAGGTCGCCGACCACGTCGGTGGCCTCGGTGTACGACACCCGGGGGCCCGACTTGCTCAACGCCCCCGCTGTGGCGGCGGCCAGATCCCAGTCCACGAACTGCGCCATGGACCCACCGTACCCGCGCCGCAACACCCTGGCCCGGGCTCGCGACGGCGGTCGCAGTCGCACCCGCCGGCCGGCGACGGTCAGCTACAGCCGCAGCCGGCCAGCGCGGCGGCGATCCGGTCCAGAGCCGGTTGGGCGGTGTCCGTGCCACCGGGCACCTTGTCGGTGAGCACGGCGAACGTGAGCAACCGGCCGTCGGCCGTGGTGACCAGGCCCGCGATGGCGTGCACGCCGGTCAGTGTGCCGGTCTTGGCCCGTACGGCGCCCGCGCCCGCACCGGTCCCGGGCGCTCCCCGGTAGCGGTCGTCCAGGGTGCCGGACCAACCGCCGACCGGCAGGCCGCCGAAGATGCCCGCCAGCTCCGGATGGTCGGGGCTGGCGGCCAGCCGGACCAGGTCGGTCAGCACCGACGGGCTGATCCGGTTGCGGCGGGACAGCCCACTGCCGTCGGAGAGGTTGATCTCCTCGGCGGGCAGGCCCAGCTCGGCCACCTCCGCGTCCATGGCGGCGGCGGCCCCGTCGAACGAGGCCGGCTGGTTGCGGGCCAGCGCGACCTGGCGGGCCAGCGCTTCGGCCAGGATGTTGTCGCTCTCGCTGATCATGATGTCGACCAGCCGGATCAGCGGCGGGGACTGCACCACTCCCAGCTCGGTGCCGGGCGCGGGAGAGGACCCACCGGCTGCCGCGGTGGGCGGGGCCGTGCCGCGCTCGACCGTGTCGGCCGGTACGCCGAGCAGGCGCGCGAACGACCGGCCGGCGGCCAGGTCGGGCTCGCTGACCCGCTCGGCTCCGCCGCTCCCGACGCTCGGGTCCCGGCGCGCGCCGTCGGTCATCAGCGCGGTGATCGCGCCGCCGTACCCGCCGGTGGGGATGTCGGCGTCCCAGCCGGGGCCGTAGCGCGGGCCGGAGTAGATCGATCCGTCGACGGTGACGCTGGTCGGTGCGACGCCGCCGAGCGCGGTACGTACCTGGGCGGCCAGGTCGTCGAGGCGCGCGGCACCCGGGTAGTAGCCCTTCTTGTCGACCGCGAGGGTGGTGTCGCCGCCACCGACGATGACCACCTCGCCGGGCTTCGCGCCGGCCACCGCCCGGGTCGGAATCCGGTAGCCCGGGCCACGCGCGGCCAGCACGGTCACCCCGGTCGCCAGCTTGGTGACCGAGGCGGGCACCGTCCCGTCGTCCGCCCCCTTGGCGAACAGCGTCTGGCCGGAGGTCACGTCGGCCACCGAGACGTTCACCCGGTCACCCAGGTCGGCCACCCCGACCAGCGGGTCCAGCGCGGCGCGTACCCCGTCGGGGCTGGGCAGGGGGGCGTTCGGATCCGGGCCGGCGAGCACGTCCGACGGGTCCGGCTCCGCGGACGCGCCGGCGGTCGGCGCGGGCCCGGCGTCGTCGCCCAGCCAGCCGGCGACCGGGCCGGGCCGGGTCACGCCGACCCCGACGCCGGCGAGCACCAGCAGCAACACCAGGGCCAGGACCACCGGCAGCCGCCGGCGCGGCGCGGCGGGCATGGGAGGTGGCACGGCGCCGGTGGACGCGGGAGGTGGCACGGCGCCGGTGGACGCGGGCAGCGCGGAGATCGGCGGGCCCAGCGGCGGGGCGCCGGGCGGGAGCGGGATGGTCGACGCGTCGCCGGGCGGCGGGAGGCCCGGGGCCGGGCTGGTCGGGATCGCGGCCCTCCCGCTGGGCGGGGCGCTCGTGGGCCGGTTGCTGTCGAGGGCCGGGAAACGACCCGTGTTCGGGCCTACGGGAGCCGCCCCCCCGGGTGGACGCCAGGGCAGCGGCGGGGGACGTTCGGGAACCGACTCCGGCACCGGAGGCGACGGCTCCGCCGCCCGGGGAAGATGGGCGTCAGGCACCGGGACCCTACCGGTGGCACCACCGGAGCCGGATCGTCCGGTACCGCGCGCGGCGCCCCCGTCCGGGCGGTAGTGTGAATCTTCCCTCCCCACGAC
>NZ_RCVI01000358.1:0-8743 GCF_003667455.1 Micromonospora sp. CV4
GCCGCGGCCAGTGCGGCCGGCTCCGGGGCGACCACCCAGCCGGCCTCGCCGGCCTTGATCCCGGTCGGCATCGGCGACGCGCCGCCGTCGCCGGCGACGGCGGAGGCGACCTCGGCCGGCCCGGTGCCGGCGGGCTCGTGCGGGGAATCCGCCCCGACCAGGTACGGGATGCCGCCCAACGCGGTACCGAGCACCGGCCGGCCGCTGGCCATCGCCTCGATGATCACGGTCGGCAGCACGTCGTGCCACATGGCGGCGGCGATCACCACCGCGCTCGCCTCGACCGCCGCCCGCACTCCGGTCCGGTCGAGCTGACCGAGGTAGACCACGTCGGGTCGCTCAGCGGCGGCGGCCTCCACCAGCGGGCGCAACTCGCCGTCCCCGGCGACGCGCAGCGTGCCCAGTGCGCCCACCGGATGCCGACGCCACGCGTCCAGCAGCAGGTCGACACCCTTTTCGGGGCTCAGCCGGGCCATGAAGAGAAAGCCGTCACCGAGCGGCGCCGGCCGGCCGGGGTCCGGTACGGCGTTCGGCTTCACCACGATCCGTTCGTCCGGAATGCCGTACTCGCGCAGGTGGTCGGCGATCGCCGTGGTGAGCGCGATGTACCGGTCCACCGACCGCCACGTGCCCCGGTGCACGGCCAGGGTGGTCGCCATCAGCGCACTCTGCGCCGCCGAGTCGCGGTAGCAGCGGTGCTTGATCGCCGGCACCCCCAGCGTGCGGCCCTTGCAGTCCTGACAGATCACGCCGTCGCGGAAGTAGATCCCCGAGGAGCAGACCTGCCGGTAGTTGTGCACCGTCTGCACCACCGGCACGCCGTGCCGGTGCGCGGTCCGCACCACCCAGGGGGAGAGCAGCGGGTACGGGTTGTGCAGGTGCAGGGCGTCCGGCCGGTGCTCGGTGAGCAGCCGGCTCAGGTCGTGCTGGGCCCGGGGGGCCCAGATCGGCGAGATCGGCAGCAGCGCCTTCGCCACCTTCGACATCGACGGGATCTCGTCCGAGCTGCGGATGAAGGGCAGCACCTCGACGCCGGCGGCGGTGAGCTGAGCGATCTCCGAGTCGACGATGGTGTTCTCGCCGGAGGGCTGGGCTTCCCGGTACCGGTTGTGTGCCACCACGATTCTCACGGGAAAGAAGGCTACCGTTGGCTGGTGCCCGAACTACCGGAGGTTGAGGCGCTCGCGGGTTACCTGCGGCAGCGCGCGGTGGGGCGGCGTGTCGACCGGCTCGAGGTCGCCGCGATCAGCGCCCTGAAGACGTACGACCCGGCACCGACCGCGGTCGCCGGGCGGGCGGTCGTCGACGCCCGCCGGCATGGCAAGTTCCTCGACGTGGTCGTCGACGGCGATCTGCACCTGGTGGTCCATCTGGCCCGGGCGGGTTGGCTGCACTACCGGGAGGCATTCCCGGCCACCACCCCGCTGCGCCCCGGCAAGGGCCCGATCGCGCTGCGGGTCCGCCTCGACGACGGCTCCGGTTTCGACCTCACCGAGGCCGGAACGCAGAAGAAGCTGGCCGCGTACCTGGTCACCGACCCGTCGGCGGTGCCGGGCGTGGCCAAGCTGGGCCCGGACGCGCTCGCCGCGGACCTGCCGACCTTCGCCGAGCGGCTGCGCGGCCGGCGCGGGCAGGTCAAGGGGGTGCTGACCGATCAGGCGGTGCTGTCCGGCGTGGGCAACGCGTACTCCGACGAGATCCTGCACGCGGCGAAGCTGTCCCCGTTCGCGATCACCGACCGGCTCACCGACGACCAGCTCGCCACCCTGCACGCGGCCACCCGGCAGGTGCTCGGTGACGCGGTCCAGCGGTCCCTCGGGCAGCGGGCGGCGGAGCTGAAGGGCGAGAAGCGCTCCGGGTTGAAGGTGCACGCCCGCACCGGCCTGCCCTGCCCGGTGTGCGGTGACACCGTGCGGGAGGTCTCGTTCGCCGACTCCAGCCTCCAGTACTGCCCGACCTGCCAGACCGGCGGCAAGCCGCTCGCTGACCGACGGTTGTCCCGCCTCGTACGGTGAGTAATCACACGTGGCAACTACGGAGCGGAATCGTCCCGAGTGAGCAGAAGCTCCGGTCCACGGTTCCCGCCACGCGTGCATCCATCGGTATAGTGGCCCGGTCCCCGGCTTCTGAAATGGTGCGAAGCCGGCCAGATCCCGCCGGCACCATCGGTCGCCAATCCTTTCCGGGGCTGCGACCGGTCGGAGCCCACGTGGGAGACTGGGACGGTGGGCGACCCGGGCCCTCACGGCGAGTGAGCGGCACGTGTCATGCGGGAGGACATGGGTGAGGTGACGGCAAGCCTCCAGCGCCCGGTAACCAACGAAGGCCGGAGCAGACTCGTGCGGCACGTCGACAGCTTCGAAATTCAGCCGCCGACGCCGCCGTCGCACAACGGCGTCCCCCGGTCGGCTTGGGCCAGGGCGCGACGCCGTGTCTCCCGCTGGCACCGCCCCTACACGGCGATCCTGCTCGTGCTCGACTTCGGGGCGGCGGCGTTCGCCAGCTGGATCGCGATCCAGCTCTTCGATCAGGCGGCCTCCGGTTTCTCCGGCACCAAGCAGGACCCGACCTGGTTCCACACCATCTCCTACCTGCTGCTCCCGCTCGGCTGGGTGATCATCCTCTGGAGCAACCGGGCCTACGACCGGCGTTACCTGGGGCTCGGGCCGGACGAGTTCAAGCGGGTGATCCGGGCCTCGGTGACGGTCGCCGCGAGCGTCTCGTTCCTCGCCTTCGCCACGGTGACCCAGCTCTCCCGGTACACGGTCGGCACCGCGCTGGTCGGCGCCACGGTGCTGATCCTCTGGGGCCGTTTCGTGGCCCGCTGGGCGCTGCACTACATCCGCCGGCGGGCCGGGCAGGCCGCGCACCGGATGGTGCTGGTCGGCACCCTGCCGGAGTGCCTGGAGGTCTACGCGGCGGTCACCCGCAACCCGAACGCCGGGCTGGTGCCGGTCGCCATCCACATCACCGACGGTTACGCCGCGGCACGAGGGATGCCCACCCCGGTGCCGGTGCACGCCGGCCGGGACGTGCTGGCCCTGGTCCGGGAGGTCGGCGGGGACACGATCGCGGTCTGCGGGTCGGCCAGCGCCGAGCCGGGTGAGCTGCGCCGGCTGGCCTGGCAGTTGGAGGGCTCCGGCGTCGACCTGGTGGTCGCCCCGCAGCTCACCGACATCGCCGGTCCACGGGTGCACATCCGGCCGATCGAGGGTCTGCCGCTGCTGCACGTCGAGGAGCCGACCCTCTCCGGCCCGGCGTTGCTGGCCAAGAACCTGATGGACCGGGTCGCCGCCGGCCTCGGTCTGCTGCTGCTGATTCCGCTCTTCCTCTCCATCGCCGTGGCCATCCGGATCTCCGACCCCGGGCCGGTCTTCTTCCGTCAGCCCCGGGTGGGGCACGAGGGGCGCACGTTCCGGGTCTGGAAGTTCCGGACCATGTACGTCGACGCCGAGGATCGGCTGGCCAGCCTGGTCGACCGGAACGAGACCGACGGCATGCTGTTCAAGATGAAGGAGGACCCGCGGGTCTTCCCGGTGGGCCGCTTCCTGCGGGCCTCCTCGCTGGACGAGCTGCCGCAGTTGATCAACGTGCTCTGGGGTGAGATGTCGCTGGTCGGGCCCCGCCCGTTGCCGGCCGACGACGGCGACTTCCTGGGCGACGTGCGCCGCCGGCTGCTGGTCCGCCCCGGCATGACCGGGCTCTGGCAGGTCTCCGGCCGCTCCGACCTGTCCTGGGACGAGTCCGTCCGGCTCGACCTCTACTACGTCGACAACTGGTCGCTCGCGTACGACCTGAGCATCCTGTGGCGCACCGTCGGAGTGGTGCTGGCCCGCAAGGGCGCGTACTAGGGGTTGGCTCGCCGGCCCGCAGCGGCAAGGATCGCTGCGTGGGTGGCAACCTCTCCGCCGTCGTCGGCGTCGTCTCACTGGTCACCGCGCTGACCGCGGCCCTGTTGGCGGTGCTGCGCCTGCGTGCCCGCCGGGGCATCGCCACCGCCACTCAGCGGGCCACCTACGAGGTGCTGCACACCGCCGGGCTGGCCGCCGAACCGCTGCGGGCGGGGCTGAGCGCGGCGGGCGCGGCGAAGGCCGTACGCCATCTGCGGGCTCTGGTGGGGGCGGCCGGGCTGGCGCTCACCGACGCCGACGAGCTGCTCGCCCTCGACGGACGCGGCGGGCACCACGGCGAGCAACTGCTCGCGGCGGCCCGCCGTGCGGTGGAGACCGGGCGCTCGACGGTGCTCGGTGAATCCGAGCTGCACTGCGACCGGGTCGACTGCCCGATCCGGGGAGCGGTGGTCGCGCCGCTGCACGGCGCGGACGGCCGGGTGGTGGGCGCGCTGGTGGCGATCGCCGACAGCCCTCCGGCGCCCGGGCTGGTGCAGGCCACCCTGGAGACCGCGCACTGGGCCGGCAACCAGCTCGCCCTGGCCGAGCTGGACTCGTCGCGGGAGCGCCTGGCGCGGGCCGAGATCCGGGCGCTGCGGGCGCAGATCAGCCCGCATTTCATCTACAACGCGCTGACCGCGATCGGCTCGTTCGTGCGCACCGATCCGGAGCGGGCCCGCGAGCTGATCCTGGAGTTCGCGGAGTTCACCCGGTACTCGTTCCGGGCGCACGGGGAGTTCACCACGCTGGCCGAGGAGCTGCGCTCGATCGACCGCTACCTGACCATCGAGCGGGCCCGGTTCGGTGACCGGTTGCAGGTGCGGTTGCAGATCGCGCCGGAGGTGCTTCCGGTGACGCTGCCGTTCCTCTGCCTCCAGCCGCTGGTGGAGAACGCGGTCCGGCACGGGTTGTCCCGCAAGCCGGGCACGGGCATGGTGAGCATCGAGGCCCGGGACGCGGGCGCCGAATGCCACATCACCGTGGAGGACGACGGGGTGGGAATGGATCCGACCACGCTGACCGCCGGCATCGCCGAGCTGGCCCGCAGCACCGGCGACCCGGGTGACGACACCGGCCAGCACGTCGGCCTCTCCAACGTCGACGAGCGGCTGCGGTCCGTGTTCGGGGACCGCTTCGGCCTGGTCGTCGAGACCGGGCTCGGCTCAGGCACCAGGGTGAGCATGCGGGTGCCGAAGTTCCACCCCGGCGTGCGGGCCGGATCGTGAGCGCGCGCGACGAGCGACCGGGGGCCACTGAGTGAGCGCGACCGGTTTCCTCCGCGTGCTGGCGGTCGACGACGAGCCGCCCGCGCTCGACGAGCTGGCGTACCATCTGCGGGCCGATCCCCGGGTGGCCCGCCTGCACACGGCGGGGGACGCCACCGAGGCGCTGCGGCTGCTGCGCGACGGTGACGTGGACGTGGTGTTCCTGGACATCCGGATGCCCGGCCTGGACGGCATGGAGCTGGCCCGGGTGCTGCGCCGGTTCGCCCGGCCACCGGCGATCGTCTTCGTCACCGCGTACGACGACGGCGCGGTGGACGCCTTCGACCTGGGGGCCACCGACTACGTGCGCAAACCGGTCCGGGCCGAGCGGCTGGCCGAGTCGCTGCGCCGGGTGATCGGCTCGCGGGTGGTGCCGTCGCATCCGGCGGCGCTGGCCCGGGCCGAGGAGGATCCGACCATCCCGATCGAGTTGGCCGGCACCACCCGGATGCTGCCCCGTTCGGCGGTGCGCTGGGTGGAGGCCCAGGGGGACTACGCCCGGCTGCACACCGCGGAGGGGTCGCACCTGGTCCGGGTCTCGCTGGCCACGCTCGCGGAGCGGTGGGCCGACGCCGGTTTCGTCCGCGTGCACCGGTCGTACCTGGTGCAGTTGAAGTTGATCGCGGAGCTGCGGCTGGTCAACTCCGGTTACGTGGTGGTGATCGACGGGACCGAGCTGCCGGTGAGCCGGCGGCACACCCGGGAGCTGAAGGACAAGCTGGTCCGTGCGGCGAAGCAGGACTGGAACCGCTGACCCCGGCTCCCAGCCCTGCCCATTTCCTCGCCGCTGACCATCACGGTCGTACCACGGGGCGGTCGCCCATACAGGTTGCATCGGGCAGCGGGAATAACCCCGGCCTGTCGTACGTCGTACGGTATCCGGGACGAACGACGAATGGAGCCGCCCGTGTTCGACGCCGCCACCGAATTCGACCGTCAACTCGACCGCCTGGTGGAGCTGGGATATCCGGCGCTCGCCGACCTGACCGTGGACGCCTTCCGTGGTCTGGTCGCCCCGCTCCGCGCGGCGGCGATCACGGGCGCCGCCGGGCTGCCCGCACCGACCGAGGGCCGCGTGCCGTTCCTGCTGGTCATCACCCGCGACCTGGCGACGGTCGAGCAGCGGCTGGCGCTCACCACCCTCGCCGGCAAGCGCAAGCCCGGCTTCCTCGACCGGCACTACGGCGAGGACGACCTGCCGAAATTCGATCCGATCAAGGAACTGGAGGTGCCGGCGGGCCCGGCGTACCTGCTCTTCGACGTGGACCGTGGCGAGGAGACCCTGAACCTGGCCCCCGCGTCGGCCATGGAGGTGATCACCGGCCAGGACCGGCTGCCGCTCACCATCGACGAGGGGATCGCCTTCGTCACCCTGTATCCGGCGGCGCTGGCGAAGAACAAGTGCTTCTCGCTGGTCGGCTCGCGCTGCGGCGACAAGCGGGTGCCGGCGATCTGGATCAGCCAGGGCGCGCCGAAACTGGGCTGGTGCTGGTACGGCAACCCGCACACCTGGCTCGGCTCCGCCTCGGCCCGCCCGCAGCGCGTCGGGCTGGAGTGAGAACGACGCCGGTGCGGGCTCTCCGGCGAGGCCCGCACCGGCGTCGTCCACCGGGTTATCCACAGGGGTGACCCGTTCTCCACAGGTTATTCACAACGCCACCCACTGATCTCCACGCCGGCTCCCTACAGTCAGGGCCCATGAAGGAACGCCGGGTACTGGTGGTCGAGGACGAACGGACCATCGCCGAGTCGGTCGCCGCCCGACTCCGCGCCGAGGGATTCGCGGTGGAGATCGCTGCGGATGGGCCCAGCGCGGTCGAGCAGTTCCGAACCGGACGGCCGGATCTCGTCGTCCTCGACGTGATGCTGCCCGGCTTCGACGGCCTGGAGGTGTGCCGGCGGATCCAGGCCGTCCGGCCGGTACCGGTGCTGATGCTCACCGCCCGGGACGACGAGACCGACCTGCTGGTGGGGCTCGCGGTCGGCGCGGACGACTACCTCACCAAACCGTTCTCGATGCGGGAGCTGGCCGCCCGGGTCCACGTTCTGCTGCGCCGGGTGGAGCGGGCGGCCACCCCTGCTCCGCCCGCCATCCGCCTCGGCGACATCGAGATCAACGAGGCCGAGCGGCGGGTCCGCCGGGCCGGTGCGGACGTACACCTCACGCCGACCGAGTTCGACCTGCTTGTCCACCTCGCCGGACGACCCCGGACGGTACTCCCTCGGGAACGGCTCCTCGCCGACGTCTGGGGATGGGCCGAGGGGAGCGGCACCCGCACTGTGGACAGCCACGTCAAGGCCCTGCGCCGAAAGCTGGGCGCCGATCTCATCCGCACCGTGCACGGAGTCGGCTACGCCCTGGAAGTGCCGTCATGACCGCCACCCTGCTCACCCGGCTGGACCGGGTGCTGGAGCTGCTTCCCCGTCCGCTCGACCCGGTGCGCTCCATCAAGCTGAAACTGGGCGTGCTGCTGGTCGCCTCCGGCGCGGCCGGGCTCGCCTACTTCTCGTACGGCATCGGCTGGCCACCACCGGTGACCTCGGCGACCGCCATCGCCGTGGCCCTGCTCACCTCGCAGGTGCTGGCCCACGGGATGACCTCGCCACTGCGGGAGATGACGGCGGCCGCCGGGGCGATGGCCCGCGGCGACTACACCCGCCGGGTACGCGCCACGTCCCGGGACGAGGTCGGCGAGCTGGCCCAGGCGTTCAACAAGATGGCCGAGGACCTGCACGCCGCGGACCAGCGCCGACGCGAGCTGATCGCCAATGTGTCGCACGAGTTGCGCACGCCGATCACCGCGTTGCAGGGCGTGTTGGAGAACATGGTGGACGGGGTGGCCGCGCCCGAACCCGCGGCACTGCGCTCTGCGCTGGCCCAGACCGAACGGCTCGGGCATCTCGTCGCCGATCTGCTCGACCTGTCCCGACTCGACGCCGGGGTGGTCCCGCTACGGCGGGTCCGCATGGACGTGGGGGACTTCCTCGACGAGGCGGTGGAGCACGCCACCGCGAGTGCGACCGGCGCGGGGCTGGACGTGCGCTACCAACTCCGCGAGTTGGAGATGCCCCTGACCGTGCTGGCCGACCCGTGGCGACTGCACCAGGTGTTCGCGAATCTGCTCGACAACGCGGCGCGACACAGCCCGCCCGGCGGCACGGTCCGGTTGAGCGCCGAGGAACACGCCGGCCAGCTCCGCTTCGAGGTGAGCGACGAGGGTCAGGGGATCCCCCCGGCGGAGCGCTCCCGGGTGTTCGAGCGGTTCACCCGCGGCGATCGGTCGGCCGGCGGCGGGACCGGGCTGGGCCTGGCCATCGCCCGGTGGGTCGTCGAGCTGCACGGCGGCCGGATCGGAGTTCTCGATCCAGCCGGACCGGGTCGGCGGGACCGCCCCGGCTGCCGCATCCAGGTCACCATCCCGCTCGACGGGTCACCCCGAGAAGAGGCCGCATGACCAGCCCTGCCCGCCCCGCCGGCCCGCAGCCCGTCGCTGCCGGCGGGCCCGGCCAGCCCGGGTTCGGCCCCGGCCCGGCGCTTCCACCGGTGGCCGGTCGACCCCAACCCTGGCCCCCGACGCCGGCCACCGG
>NZ_RCVI01000428.1:0-8690 GCF_003667455.1 Micromonospora sp. CV4
GCCCAACTGCTCGACCAGGCCGTGCAGCTCGGCCACCGCCTCGGGGGCCGGCTCGTACGCCTGGCCGGTGGCGACGGCGAGGTCCCAGCCGTGCACGGTCAGGTCCAGCAGCGCCATGCCGCCGACGACGGTCTGCGGCATGCCCATGCCGGGCGAGACGCCCTCCAGGGTGGACGGGTCTGACCAGGCGTCGATCAGTCGACGGGTCTCCGTCTCGAACCGGTCCCGCCAGTCGTCGGTCAGGTGGTCGGGCTTCGCGGACCATTCCACCGGCCGCTTCACGGCCAGCTCCTGGAAGTTCACCACCACCTCGAACAGATGGTTGAGCAGATCCCGAACGACGTAGTCGCGGCACGGCGTGGGCAGGTCGAGCTGGTCGTCGGCGATGCCGCGCACCACGTCGACGGTTCGCGGCGCGGCAGCCGCCAGCAGATCGCTAGTCTGAGTGGCCATAGGGCCAGCGTATGAGGATGGTCTTGAAGAAATGCGACAGCGACCGCGTGGCGACAGCCGGGGCATCCTCGACCCTGGGCGGTTGCTGCGCGAGGTGCGTTTTCGTCGGCACCTGCCGGCGGAGTCGCTACGCCCCTGGGTCGAGCACTACTGGCTGATCGACTGGGCGTTGAGCACGCCGTTCGAGCAGCGGATCGTGCCGCACCCGGCGGTGAACGTGGTGTTCCGGCGCGACGGCGACAGCACCGAAGACGGCCACGGCACCGGCACCCGCACCGGCACCGGCACCGGGCCGGAGACCGGCGAGGTGGCCGGGGTGGGCCGCACCCTGTTCCGGATCACGCTCACCGGCACCGGCCGGGTCTGTGGCGTCCAGTTCCGGCCCGGTGGCTTCCACCCGTTCTGGCGGCGGTCGGTCGCCGAGCTGACCGGCCGCCGGCTGCCACTGCCCGCCGGCCGGCTGGCCCCGCCCGACGGTCCGGTGTGCGCGGGCACCGACGACGAGCGCCGCCGCGCACTGGACGCCCTGCTCATCGGCTGGGCGCCCGAGCCGGACCCGGCGGTCGAGGAGGCCGTCCGGCTGGCCGAGGCGATCCGGACGGACCGGACGGTGCTGCGGGTCGACCACTTCGCCGAGCGCCACGATCTCCCGGTCCGCCGGCTGCAACGGCTGTTCACCGAGTACGTGGGGGTCGGCCCGAAGTGGGTGATCCGCCGTTACCGCCTCCAGGAGGCCGTCGAGCAGGCCGCCGGCGGTCCACTGAACTGGGCGGGCCTCGCCGCCGACCTCGGCTACAGCGACCAGGCCCACCTGGTCCGTGACTTCACGGCCGTCGCGGGCGTGTCACCCGCCGCGTACGCGCGCTCGGTCCATTAAGTGGTCGGCGGGGCCGGACCGACGCCGGTTCAGTGGCGGCGCAGCACGATCACGGCCACGTCGTCCTGGATCTCCGGTGGGGCCAGCTCCACCAACAGCCGCGTGCAGAACCGCTCCAGGTCGGCGTCCACCGTCCTGGACACCGCGGCGAGTGCGGACAGCCCCTCGTCGATGGTGGCGTCCCGCCGCTCGATCAGCCCGTCGGTGTAGAACACCAGCGTGGCCCCGGCCGGCAGCACGAACTCCAGATCGGCCGGACGGGGCGCGCGGACGCCGAGCAGCGGGGCCGAGTGCTGCACGAACTCGACCTTGCCGTCCAGGCTGAGCACCGGCGGCAGGTGACCGGCGCTGGCCAGCCGGACCCGCCCGGACGGCGGGTGCAGCAGCAGCACACAGAGGGTGGCCAGCTCGTCCGGCAGCAGGGTCCGCATCAGCTCGTTGACCCGGTGCAGGATCTCGCCGGGCTGGTGCCCCTCGACCGCGTACGCCCGCACCGCGTGCCGCAGCTCGGCCATGACCGTCGCCGCGTGCAGCGAGTGGCCGGCCACGTCGCCGATCGCCAGCAGCAGGTGCCCGTCGAGCATCACCAGCTCGTAGAAGTCACCGCCCACCTCGGTCTGGGCGCTGGCCGGCTCGTAGCGCACCGCGAGGTCCAGACCGGCCACGTCGGGCAGCCGCCGTGGGAGCAGGCTGCGCTGAAGGGTCACCGCGATCCGGTGCTCCTCGTCGAACGAGCGCTGCGCCTCCACCGCCGCCGCCACCGCCTGGGCGAGCTGCACCAGCACCGGGGTCCGGGCGGTCTGGGTGGCGGTCGGGACCACCACGTACAGCGGGGCCCGGTCCTCGCGTAGCCGGGCGGCGGCCACGGTCACCGAGTCGTTCGCCGGCCAGTCGAGCAACCCCCAGTTCGCCGGCGCGTCCACCCGGACCGTGGAGCCGGTGGGCACCCCGGTGTCGTCGACGATCCACGGCACCACGGTGGCCTCGGCGCCGGGCCCGACGCAGATCCCGGCGAGGCAGTCACCGTCGAACGTCTCGGCGATCACCGCCGCCGGGCTCTTGAAGATCTGCGCGGCGCCCGCCGCGGCAGCCTCCAGCAGCCGCGTGAAGGTCGGCGCGGCGTGCACCGCCACCGTTGTGTCGGCCAGACCGAGCAGCCGCTCGGCGAGCAGTTCGGCGCGCTGCCGGGCCCGGTAGTAGCGCAGCACCGCCCGGGTGGTGGCGATCAGCTCCTCCGGCTCGATCGGCTCGGTCAGGTAGGCGTCGGCACCCCGGGTCAGGCCCTGGGCGCGGTCGGCGACGTCCACGGCGTGCGCCGACACGTGGATCACCGGCATCGCCGGGTGCGCCGCCTTGATCCGTTCGCAGACCTCGTAGCCGCTCAGGTCGGGCAGCCGGACGTCGAGCACGACCAGGTCGATCCGGTCCACCTCGACCCGCGCCAGCGCCTCGGCGCCGTTCTCCGCCTCCAGCACGGTGAAGCCGGCCCGGGTCAGCCAGCTGACCAGCAGGTAACGCTTTGTACGACTGTCATCGACCACCAGGACGGTCGCCGGCCCGCCGTCCACGGTCACGCTCCGCCCACGGGTAGGGAGACCGTGAAGGCGCTGCCCCGGCCCGGCTCGCTGGTCAACTCCAGCGTCCCGCCGAGCAGCGTCACCAGGCGCCGGGCGTACGGCAGGCCGAGGCCGGTGCCGCCGACCCGGGTCGCGCCGGGCACCTGGTAGAACTCCTCGAAGATCCGGTCGTGCAGCTCCGGGGCGATACCCGGGCCGGTGTCGCTGACCGTGAAGCTCCACCGGTCGGCACGCTGTTCGGCCCGCAGTCGCACCTCGCCCCGCTCGGTGAACTTCAACCCGTTGTGCAGCAGGTTGCGCAGCACCTGACCGAGCAGCACCTCGTCGCTGCGCAGCACGGCCGGAGCGGGCGGCTCCTCGACCACCAGCTCCACCTCCGGCCGGCTGGCCAGCGCGCGCAGCGTGCCGCGCAGCTGGCCGAAGACCGGGCGCAGGTCGACCTCGGCCCAGTCCGGCTCGATCCGGCCGGATTCCGCCTTGGCCAGGTCGAGCAGCTCGTTCACCAGCGTGAGCAGGTCGGTCGCCGAGGAGCGGATCAGGTCGACCTGGCGAGCCTGCTCGACGGTGAGCGGGTCGGAGGCGGAGTCGGAGAGCAGCCGCCCCAACCCGATGATCGCGGTCACCGGGGCGCGCAGCTCATGGCTCACATTGGCCAGGAACCGGCTCTTGGACTCGCTCGCCGCGCGCAGCTGGGCCGACTTCTCGTCCAGCTCGGCGTAGAGGGCGACCACGCCCCGGTTGGTCTCCTCCAGCTCCTCGGTCAGCTGGTTGTAGAGCGCCAGCACTCCCCGGTTGGTCTCGGCCAGCTCCTCGTTCAGCACGGCCAGCTCGTCGCGCTGGCTGCGCACCTCGTCGAGCGCCGAGATCAGCTGCCCGTTCTGCACGGTCAGCTCGTCCAGCGCGCTGGCCGGCGCGGTACGGCCGAGTTCGGCGCGGAACTCGGCGAGCCGCTCCGGGGTCGGCGTCGGCGCGTTGGCCGGGACTCGTCGGGACATCCTCACGACCGTAGCCCCCTGGGCGGTCGACACGCTCAGCGTGTCGACCAGTCGGGACACCGCGCCGGACTGCGGCTCGTACCGGCCGTTCGGCAGCGGGGCCGCCGGAGCCAGGTCGGCGCGGAGGTGGAACCGGCCGTCGGCGCCCGCGTCGACGTGGAAGGAGACGTCCGCTCCCCCGACCGAGCGGAGCAGGTCCCGGGCCACCTCGCTGAGCGCGGTGGCGATCCGGATCTGGTCCTGGTGTTCCAGGCCGACCACCGCGGCCACCTCACGGCCCCGCTGGCGGATCACGAAGATGTCCTGCTCGACCCGCAGCGCCATCTGCAGCAGCGGCTGCGTGGACGGCTCCCCGGTCATGCCCAGGACCTCGCGACCAGCACGCAGGCGTCGTCGCGCCGCACGCCGGCGTCACGCAGCAGGGTCGCCGCCATCACCAGCGGGGATCGCTCGGCCAGGCCCGGGTAGTCGGTCAACCGCCAGCGGTCGACCACTCCGTCGCTGTGCATCACCAGCCGGGCACCCGGGCCGAACGGGTATTCGTACCCCCGGACCGTCGGCCGCTGGTGCCCGGCGATGCCGGGCAGCGACACCAGCCCCCGGCGCTGGCCGTCGCCCTCGATCACCACGCCGGCGATGTTGCCCAGCCCGGCGTAGTGCAGCATTCCGGCCTCCGGCGCCAGCTCGGCGACCGCCAGCGCCGCGCCGCGGGTGTACGACATGGCCCGGTGCAGATGGCTGACGACCGTCGCCGGCGGGCCGGCCGGCGCGTCGCGGAACGCGGTCCGCGCCGCGTCGGTGGCGGCGGCGGCCAGCGGGCCGTGCCCCAGGCCGTCGCTGACCAGCACCTGGTGCCGACCCTCGGCGACCCGGACGGCGTACCCGTCGCCGCTGACCGTCTCACCGGCCAGCGGCCGGGTGAGGGCGCCGGCCCAGGAGGGTTGGGCCGGCTCTGCCGGCCAGACCTGCACGGCGAGGACGGTGCCGCGGCCGGGCAGGGAGTACGCGTCGAACCAGCTGGCCTGCCGGGCGATGGCGCCCAGACCGATGCCGAGCGTGCCGGTGGTGGAGTGCCCGTCCTGGGAGGAGACGCTCAGGTCGGCCATGCCGGGTCCGGCGTCGATGGCCACCAGCTCCACGCCGGCCTGCGCCGCCCGGCGTACCGGCCGGAGCAGCAGGACACCCTCGTCGGCGTGCTTGACCAGGTTGCTGGTCAGCTCCGCGGCCACGATGGCCAGGTCGGCGATGCGCGCCTGGCCCAGCTCCACCTGCTCGCCGAGGCGCTCGGCCGCGCGTCGGACGGCGCTGGCCGTGCTCCCGGCCTCCACCCGGAACCAGATGCCGCTGTCGGTGACCGGGTCCCCGTTCACCGCGACCACTTGGTGACCGTGATGCGGGTGCCGGTCTCCGGGGAGGTCTCGATCTCGAATTCGTCGACCAGGCGCCGGGCGCCGCTGAGACCGAGGCCGAGACCGCCGCCGGTGGTGTAACCGTCGGTGAAGGCCAGGTCGAGGTCGGGGATGCCGGGCCCGGAGTCGGCGAAGACGATGCGTACGCCCCGGCGCCGCCCGTTGTCCACGGTCGCCACCTCCACCGTGCCGCCGCCGCCGTACACCAGGGTGTTGCGGGCCAGCTCGCTCGCCGCGGTGACCACCTTGGTCTGGTCGACCAGGGAGAGCTTGACGGCCACCGCCACGCCACGGACCAGCTGCCGGACGCGCACCACGTCCTCGTCGCTCCGGATCGCCTGCGCCTGCGGGTGGCCCAGGTCGATGCCCGCGGTCACGGCGTGGCCGTCTCGGCGTCCGGATCGTCGTCGAGCTGGTAGTCGAGCTCGTCGGCGCGGGCCGCTGCGATCAGCTCCATGCCGCGCTCCACGTTCAGGGCGGTACGGATGCCGTTCAGCGACAGTCCGAGTTCGACCAGGGTGATGGCGACGGCGGGGCGCATCCCGACCACCACCGTCTCCGCGTCGAGCACCTTCGAGATCGACGCGATGGTGGAGAGCATCCGCCCGACGAAGGAGTCGACGATGTCCAGCGCCGTGATGTCGATGATGACGCCGTGGCAGCCGGTGGCGACGATCCGCTCCGCGAGGTCCTCCTGGAGCGCGACCGCGGTCTGGTCGGACATGTCGAGCTGGATGGAGACGAGCAGGATGTCACCGATCTTGAGGATCGGAACCCGTTCCATCAGACGTCCCGGCGTGGCTGGCGGCGGGCGGTCTCCACCCCGTTGAGCCGCAGCACGTGGCGCAGCGCGTCGGCGAGGCTCGCCTTGGTGGCGATGTCACCGAACTCGATGCCGAGCGCGACGATGGTCTGCGCGATCTGCGGCCGGATGCCGGAGATGATGCAGTCGGCGCCCATCAGGCGGGCGGCCACCACGGTCTTCAGGATGTGCTGGGCGACCTGGGTGTCCACCGCCGGGACGCCGGTGATGTCGATGATCGCGTACGGGGAGCCGGTGTCGACCAGGGTCTGCAGCAGCCGCTCCATGACCACCTGGGCCCGGGCCGAGTCCAGGGTGCCGACCAGCGGGACGGCGACCACGCCCTCCCAGAGCTTGACCACCGGCGTGGAGAGCTCGAGCAGCTGCTCGGCCTGGTCGGCGATCAGGCTCTCCCGGGTGCGGACAAAGCTCTCGAAGGTGAACAGCCCCATCTCGTCGATCAGACGGGAGAAGGCGATGTAGTCGCGCAGCGCGTTGTCGCCGCCGGCCTCCTCCACGAGCCCGGCCAGCACGTCCTTGAGCGCGAAGACGCTGATCGCGGTCTCGGTGGCGGAGAAGCCCTGTCGGGCCCGGCCGCGGGACAGGTCGGAGAGGACGGCGCGCAGTTCGGCGGCGCTCTCGGCGGACAGGTCGATCGCGCCGTGCTCGCCGGTGGCGACGATGGCGCTGTGCAGATCCTGGACCTGCCGGCGCAGCTCGGCCTGACTCAACCGGCCGCGCAACGAACCGGCGACGATCTCGGTCCACCGCTGCGTGACCCGCTCGGCGTGACCGCCGAGCAGCGCGGCGAGCCGACCACTTTCCTCGGCGCTCAACGCCATTGCGAAACCCCCCTCGACCTGGACCGGGCGGACTCTATCACCGGGGGCTGCTGCACTACTTGCCCCGTAGCAACGGAATGATGATGGCCACCGGATCCCGGCTCCCGTTCTGCGTGTGACCCCCGTCGTGGGATACCGTTCCCCCGATAACAGGAGGTCTGGCGAATGTCCTTGACGGTGCACACGGAACAACGCGGCGACGTGGTCGTCGTGTCGGTCGCGGGCGAGCTGGACATGGCCACCGCGCCGCAGTTGCAGGACCAGATCACCGACCTGCTCGACAAGGGCCGCAACCGGCTGGTCTTCGATCTGGCGGAGGTCTCGTTCTGTGACTCGACCGGCCTGTCGGTCTTCGTCCGCGCCAAGAACAGCTGCGACGAGGCCGGCGGCGTGGTGCGGCTGGCCGCCCCGCAGCGGGGGGTGCTGCGCATCCTGGAGGTGAGCGGCCTCGTCGAGGTGCTGCACACCTACCCGACGGTGGATCAGGCCGTCGCCGGCGAACCGACGCCGGCCTCCTCCTGACCGCTGCCGCTCCTCACTCGTCCTCGACGTAGCGGGGACGGGCGATCGCCATGCCCGCCGCCGTCTGCACGGCGAGCGCGACCAGCAGGAATCCGATCGGCGCGGTCCAGCCGCCGGTGACCTCGTAGAGGATGCCGACCAGCATCGGGCCGAGGGCGGCGATCACGTACCCGGTGCTCTGCGCGAACGCGGAGAGCGCGACGGTGCCCTCGGCGGTCCGCGCGCGCAGGCCGATGGTGGTCAGGATCATCGGGAACGCGCCCTGGCCGATCGCCAGCAGGATCACCCAGAGCAGGGCGGCGCCGTGCGGGGCCAGCGCCAGCCCGAGGTACGCCAGGGCCGACGCGGTGGTCAGCCCGAGCACCAGCGGGCGCAGCGTCGCCAGGCGGCCGGCCACGGTGGGCATCAGCAGCGCGATCGGCACGCCGAGCGCGGTCACCCCGGCGAGCAGCAGCCCCGCCGACTCGGGCTGGTAGCCGGCGTCCCGGAACAGTTGGGCCAGCCAGCCCATGATCGCGTACCCGCTCAGCGACTGGGCGCCGAAGTAGAGGGCCATCGCCCAGCCCAGGCGCGTGCGCGCCGGCCGGACCCGCGCCGCCGGGGCCACGGCCACCGTCGGGTTCGCCCGCCGCGCGGCCGCCCGGGTTCGCAGTGCCAGCGGCACCCACGGGAGTACGGCCACCGCCGCCATCGCGGCCCAGATGCCGAGCCCGGCCCGCCAGGATCCGAAGGCGTGCGCGATCGGCACCGCGGTGGCCGCGGCCACCGTCGTGCCCGCGGTCAGTGCCATCGTGTACGCCCCGGTGACCAGGCCGGTGCGGTGCGGGAAGTGCTGCTTGACCAGCATCGGCAGCAGAATGTTCGCGACCGCGATGCCGGCCAGCGCCAACGCGCTGGTGAGCAGGAAGATCCAGGCCGAGTCGGTGGCGACCCGGAGCACCTGCCCGGCGACGAGGGCGAGCATGGCGACCACCAGGATCCGGGCCGGCGCCACCCGACGGACCAGCCACGGGGTGAGCGCGCCGAGACCGGCGAACGCGATGGTCGGCAGGGTGGTGACCAGACCGGCGGTGGTTCCGGAGAGCCCCAGCCCGTCGCGGACCTCGTCGAGCAGGGCGCCGAGACTGGTCACCGCGGCGCGCAGGTTGAGCGCCACCAGCAGCATCCCGACCAGCACGAGCGCGCCGCCGGTCGCCGGGCAGGTGCTCCGGGT
>NZ_RCVI01000430.1:0-8646 GCF_003667455.1 Micromonospora sp. CV4
GGTCTGGATGGGGGTTTGGGTGGGAACTTGCTGGTCAGGGGTCGTGAAGTTGCTGACAATCGGGGGTTGGGGGTGGTCGGTTGGCGTTTTTTGTGGCAATCCTGGGTTGCATGGCCGCCTCCCGCTCGCCGCTGTCGCGGCTGTTCACCGTGCTGCTCGCCGGCTTGCTGGCCGGGCTCGCCCTGGCAGTCGCCGCGTTGCCGGGCAATCTGCTGCTCGGGTTCGCCGCCCGCTCCGCGATCGGGACGTACGCCGCGTTGCCGGACGCGCTGCGCACGCCGGCCACCCCGCAGCGCTCCTACCTCTACGCCAACGACGGCAAGACGCTGCTCACGACGTTCTACGACGTGAACCGCACCGATGTGCCGCTGTCGGAGATCGCCCCGGTGATGCGGCAGGCGATCGTGGCGGCCGAGGACCGGCGGTTCTACGAGCACGGCGGCGCCGACCTGCGTGGTCTGGCCCGCGCGCTGGTGGCCAACGTCAAGGGTGGCGGCACCGAGCAGGGCGGCTCGACGCTGACCATGCAGTACGTCCGTAACGTGCTCAAGACCGACCCCACCCGCACCGCCGAGGAACGCGCCGCCGCCACCGACCCCACCATCGGGCGCAAGATCCAGGAGATCCGGTACGCGGGCGCGCTGGAGCAGAGCCTCGGCAAGGACGAGATCCTCAACCGGTACCTGAACATCGCCTACTTCGGCTCCGGCGCGTACGGGATCGCGGCGGCCAGCCAGCGTTACTTCGGCAAGGCCCCGGCGCAGCTGACCCTCGCCGAGTCGGCCCTGCTCGCCGGCCTGGTGCAGTCCCCCGACGCGTACAGCCCGATCGACGGGGACAAGGACGCGGCGCTGGCCCGCCGGTCGTACGTGCTGGACTCGATGGCGGACACCGGTGCGATCACCGCAGCGCAGGCCGCCCAGGCCAAGGCGGAGCCGCTCACCCTGCACCCGACGCAGCAGCCCAACGGCTGCACCGCCGTGGCCCAGGGCCACGACGACTGGGGCTACTTCTGCGACTACCTGCGCCGCTGGTGGGTGACCCAGCCAGCGTTCGGCGCCACCGTGCCGGAGCGCGAGCAGGCCCTGCGCGCGGGCGGCTACACCGTGGTCACCTCGCTGGACCCGCAGATCCAGGCCACCGCGCAGCAACAGGCCACCAAGGTCTACGGGTACGACAACAAGCGCGCCCTGCCGATCGCCGCCGTGCAGCCGGGCACCGGCCAGGTGCTGGCGATGGCGGTCAACCGGCACTACAGCCTCGCCGACAACCCGAACGGGCAGGCCAACTACCCGAACACCGTCAACCCGCTGATCTCCGGCGGCGCCAGCGTCGACGGGTACCAGGCCGGCTCGACGTTCAAGCTGTTCACCATGCTCGCCGCGCTGGAGTCGGGCCGTACCCTCTCCACCGGCTTCGACGCGCCCGCCAAGCTGCCGACCCGGTACGCCGCCGAGGGCCCGGGCAGCTGTGACGGCCGCTGGTGCCCGGCCAACGCCAACCCGGACTGGATGGACGGGTACCGGATGATGTGGGACGGCTTCGGCCGCTCGGTGAACACGTACTTCGTCTGGCTGGCCGAGCAGGTCGGCCAGGACAAGGTGGTGGAGATGGCGCAGCGCCTCGGCATCACCTTCCGCGCCGACTCGGACGCCGCCTTCGCCAAGGACAACGCCGCCAACTGGGGTTCGTTCACCCTGGGCGTGGCCGCCACCACCCCCCTGGACCTGGCCAACGCGTATGCCACGGTGGCCGCCGAGGGCACCTACTGCACGCCGGTGCCGGTGGTGTCGGTGACCGCCGCGAACGGCGCCAAGGTGCCGGTCGGGCAGCCGTCCTGCAAGCGGGTGCTGGACGCCGACGTGGCCCGCGCCGCGACCGACGCCGCCCGCTGCTCGGTCGGGCAGCAGTCGCCGTACGGGCAGTGCAACGGCGGTACGGCCACCGGTGTGAACGGCATCCTCGACGGCCGCCCGGTGGCCGGCAAGACCGGCAGCTCGGAGGAGAACGCCACCGAGACGTTCGTCGGCTTCACCCCGCAGGTCGCGGTCGCCGGCATCGCCGCCAACCCGGACGACCCGACCGACTCGGTGGGTTCCGCGGTGCAGACCAAGGTGATCGACGCGGTCGCCCGGGTCATCGCCACCGCCGTCAAGGGCCAGCCGGAGAAGGCGTTCGTCGCGCCGAGCCGCGAGCTGGCCGGTGAACCCCGCCGCCCGGTCGAGCGCGCCCCCGTCCCGGACCGCCGACCGACCCGCGAGGACGACGACGACCCCCGCTCGCTCCTGCAACGCTGGCTCGACCGCCGCGGCTGACCGCAACCGCGGTGCGGTCAGCGAAAGCGCGGGTCGGACCAGTCGACGAAGCGGGCGAACAGCGCGTGCGGGCGCGGCGTGTCGTAGGGGTTGAGCGTGTACAGGTCCCGGGCGGCCTGGGCGAAGACGGCCGTGAGCAGGACGTAGAGCCGTACCCGGTCCGTTTCGTGGCGGGCCCGCAGCAGCAGCCGGGCCACCGCGCACGGCCACGGGTCGCCGCACCCGGCGCACACCCAGAGCGGCTTCAACGGCCGGTGCGGCTCCAGCCACGCCGGTAGCTCACCGACCGCCGCCGGCCGACACCGATCCGGGGGTACGCGGCCAGCCGCGTCGCGCCCGCCACCGCCGTCGTTGCGTTCTGCTCCTGCTTCTGCTGCGTCCACGATGTCTCCTCGTCAGCGGGGGAGCGGCGCCGGGGCGTACCGGGGGAATGGCCGCCGACCCGGCGCCGCGTGCTTCACAGTCTGCTGATCAGGCCACTACGCTCGGAAGCTTCCGCAGGAGGGCGGGGAGCACCGGACCGGCACCCGAGAGTGCTCGGGAACCCGCCCGGCCCGCCGTAGAGGAGGTGGAGAGCCGGTGAGCGTGTCCGCGTCGGAGTTCCTGGTCCGCGAGCTGCGCCGGCAGCGCACCCTGGCCGGGCTGACCCAGGACGAGCTGGGCGAGCGGGCGCACTTCTCCGGCAAGCAGGTCAGCGCGGTCGAGCTGGGCACCCGCCCGCCCCGCGAGGACTACCTCGCCGCCGTGGACCGGGCACTGGACACCGGCGGGCTCTTCGTGCGGCTCTGGGCCGATCTGGTCAAGGACGACGCCGCGCCGGTCTGGCTCCGCGAATGGATCGAGTTCGAACGCGAAGCCGTCTTGCTCCGCTGGTACGAGCCGCTGTACGTTCCGGGGCTCCTTCAGACGGAGGACTATGCGAGAGCCACATTGGCCGGTGGGCGGTTCATCGTTGAGGAGATCGACCGGGCCGTCGCCTCGCGCCTCGACCGGCAGGTGATCCTGACGCGGGAGAAGCCGCCGCAACTCGTGGCCGTGGTCGACGAGGCGGTGATCCGTCGGCCGGTCGACCGGCCTGGGTTGATGGCCGCACAGCTTGCCAGGCTGGTGGAGCTGGCGGAACTGGACCACGTGCAGTTGCAGGTCGTGCCAGCCGAGACGGGCATGTATCTGGGCATGGCCGGCCAGTTCATCATCGCCGAACTGCCGGACGGCGATCGGGTCGCGCACGCCGACAACCAGCTCACCGCGCAGATCGTGGAGCAGGCCGCAGACGTTGCTAGGCTGTCGGGCACCTGGGAGATCGTGCGGAACGAGGCCCTCTCTCGGCGACAGTCACTCGACTTGATCAAGGAAGTGGCGAAGACATGGACCTGACGGGTGCCCAGTGGCGCAAGTCGAGCCGGTCCGGCGGCAACGGCGGCTCCTGTGTGGAGGTTGCGGACAACCTGCCGGGGGTGGTGCTGGTCCGGGACACGAAGGACCGTTCCGGCGGCACCCTCGCCTTCGCGCCGGCCGCCTGGCGGGCCTTCGTCGGCTTCGCCCGCCAACGCTGACCCGCCAACGCTGACCCGCCAACGCTGACCCGCCAGCGCTGATCCCGCCAGCGCTGACCCCACCGGGGCCGGCGGTCAGCCCTTCCGGCGACGCGGCCGGTAGCTCGCCAGGGTGGCGGGCAGCCCGCGCCGGATGATCCCGGCCCAGTCGGTGTCGCCGCGCAGCACCGCCGCCGCGGTGTTGCGCGCCTGCTCGGCGGTGAAGTGCGGTGGCAGCATCAGCTCGGCCGGGTCCACCAGTGCGTTGATCACCGTCGGCCGGTCGGCGGCGAGCGCCCGCTCCCAGAGACCGGGCACCTGCTCGGGGGAGTCGACCAGCTCGCCGTGCAGCCCGAGCACCTGGGCCCACTGGTGGTAGCCGATGTCCGGCAGTTGCTGGCTGTCCGGGAACATCGGCGTCCCCTCGCTGGAGCGCTGCTCCCAGCTGACGAACGCCAGGTCCCGGTTGTTGAGCACCAGCACCACGAACCGTGGGTCGGCCCAGCTCCGCCAGTACTTGGCCACGGTGATCAGCTCGTTGACGCCGTTCATCTGCATCGCCCCGTCGCCGATCAGCGCGACCAGGGGCCGGTCGGGGTGGGCGAACTTGGCGCTCAGCGCGTACGGCATGGCGCCGCCCATGGACAGCAGCGTGCCGGAGAGGCTGGCCAGCATCCCCGGGCGGACCTGCACGTGCCGGGCGTACCAGGCGGTGGCGGTGCCGCAGTCCACGGCGAGCATCACGTTGTCGGGCAGCCGCTCGCTGAGCGTACTGAACAGCAGTTGGGGGTTGACCGGTTCGGCGTCCTGCTCGGCCAGGTCGCGCTGCACCCGGCGCCACGTCGAGGTGGCCTCGGTGATCTCCGTCCGCCATTCGGTCGGCCCGGGCCCGGGGCCCAGCTCGCGCAGCAGCGCCCGCAGGGTCGGGGCCGCGTCGCCGGTCAGGTTGACCTCGGTCGGGTACCGCAGACCGAGCTGCGTGCCGTCCAGGTCGATCTGCACGGCGCGGGCCTGGCCGGGCTGCGGGTAGAACTCCGAGTACGGCATGTTGCTCCCCACGATCAGCAGCCGGTCGCAGCGGCTCATCATCTGCCAGCTCGGCCGGGTGCCGAGCAGCCCGATCGCGCCGGTCACCCACGGCTCCCGGTGGTCGACGACGGTGAAGCCGAGCAGCGCGGTGGCCACCCCGGCGCCGAGCCGGTGGGCGATCTCGCGGACCTCGTCCTGCGCGCCGAGCGCGCCCTGCCCCACCAGCATCGCCACCCGTTGCCCGCCGCGCAGCACCTCGGCCGCCCGGCGCAGGTCCGCCTCGGGCGGCACGGTCGGCGTGCTGCTCGGCACGTTGCTGGTCTGGTAGTAGCCGTGTGCGTGCGGCGGGTCCGGGACGGCCGGCTTGTCCTGGAGGTCCGCGGGCAGTACCAGGGCGGTGACGGTACGCCGGGCCAGCGCCGTGCGGCACGCCCGGTCGACGAGGTGGCGAACCTGGGCCGGGTGGTCGAGCTGGGCCAGGAACGCCGCGGCCACGTCCTTGTAGAGGGCGAGCAGGTCGACCTCCTGGTAGTAGCCGCCGCCCTCGGCGGTGACCACGGTGTGCCCGACAAGGGCGATCACCGGCTGGTGGTCGAGTTTGGCGTCGTACAGGCCGTTGAGCAGGTGGATGGCTCCCGGACCGCTGGTCACCAGCGCGCAGCCCAGCGGCCCGCCGCCGTACTTGACGTGCGCCGAGGCGGCGAAGCCGGCGGTCTCCTCGTGCCGCACCTGGACGAACTGGGCCCGCTCGTTGGTGCGTTGCAGGGCGGAGGTGAGGCCGTTGATGCCGTCGCCGGGGTAGCCGAAGTAGCGGTGCACTCCCCAGCTGAAGAGGCGGGAGACGATGTGGTCCGCGACGGTCGGGTGCTGGGGCAGCGTGCTCGCTCCGTCCGGCGCGGCGTGATCTGTGCTCACCTGGCTGGTCCTTCCCGTCGAGTCCGGTACGCCGCACGCCATTCCCCTTCCTTTACGGACAAAACGCCCTCGATGGTGCGTGCTCGACCGGCCCCGGAACGCCGGGCTGGGCGTCCGGCAGAATCGTCGGGTGCCCGTCCACCAGATCACCGACCCCGACGACGACCGGATCGCCGACTACCGCGCGCTCACCGACGTCGAGCTGCGCACCCGCTGGGAGCCCCCGCACGGCCTGTTCATCGCCGAGGGGGAGCTGGTGCTGCGCCGGGCGCTGCGTGCCGGCTATCCGGCCCGGTCGTACCTCGTCGACGCCAAGCGGATCGACCAGCTCGCCGACCTGGACACCGGCGACGCGCCGGTCTACGCGGCGACGCAGGACGTGCTGGAACGGGCCACCGGCTTCCACGTACACCGGGGGGTGCTGGCGTCGTTCCACCGCCGGCCGCTGCCGACGGCCGCCGAGGTGCTCGCCACCGCGCGCCGGGTGGTCATCCTGGAGGACGTCAACAACCACACCAACCTCGGCGCGATTTTCCGGGCGGTGGCGGCCCTCGGGGTGGACGCGGTGCTGCTGTCGCCGAGCTGCGCCGACCCGCTCTACCGGCGCAGCGTCCGGGTGAGCATGGGCGAGGTCTTCGCCGTGCCGTACGCGAAGCTGGACCCCTGGCCGGACGCGTTCGCCGAGGTCCGGGCGGCCGGGTTCACCGTGCTCGCGATGACCCCGGCGCCGGACGCGGTGCCGATCCAGCGCCTCGACGCCGCCCAGCGGGCCCGCTCGGCGCTGCTGCTCGGCGCCGAGGGCGCCGGCCTGACCCGGGCCGCCATGGACGCCGCCGACGTCCGGGTGGTCATCCCCATGCGGCGCGGCGTCGACTCACTCAACGTGGCCGCCGCCACCGCCGTGGCCTGCTGGGAGCTGAGCCGCGACGACCCCTGGTGAGGGTGGGTACGCCCTCGTCAGCCGGTGGACGCGGGACAGATTCGCCCGGTGACCGTGCCCGCCGGTGGCGGCATGTCGAGATCCGGCGTCACGGACGGTAGCGTGGCGGCCGTGTTCCCTACCGTCCGTGAGGTCCTCGCCCTCGACCCGGTCCGCCACGGCGCGCCGCGCGTGGTCGCCGGGGACGCCGGGCTGGACCGGCCGGTCCGCTGGGTGCACGTCGCCGAGGTGCCGGACATCGCCACCCTGCTCGGCGGCGGCGAGCTGGTCCTCACCACCGGCATCGGGCTGCCCGGCGACGACGCGGGGCTGCGCGCGTTCATCGGCGACCTGGCCGACGTCGGCGTCTCCGGGCTCGTCGTCGAGCTGGGCCGCCGGTACGTCAGCGGGGTGCCCCGGGTGATGGCCGCCGCCGCCGAGCGGCGTGGCCTGCCCCTGGTGGAGCTGCGCCGGGCCACCCCGTTCGTGCGGATCACCGAGGCGGTGCACGCGCTGATCGTCGACGCGCAGCTCACCGAGCTGCGCGCCACCGAGGAGATCCACCAGCGGTTCACCGACCTGTCGGTCGAGGGCGCCGACGCCGCCGAGGTGATCCGGCAGGCCGCCGAGCTGTCCGGCTGCCCGGTCGTGCTGGAGAACCTGTCCCGGCAGGTGCTGGGGTACGACCCGGCGGGGGAGAGCGCCGAACTGCTGCTGGACGGCTGGGAGCAGCACTCCCGGCGGATCCGGCCGGCCGGGCGGACCGCGTACGACCCGGACAGCGGCTGGCTGGTGACGGTCGTCGGCGCCCGGGGGCAGGACTGGGGGCGGCTGCTGCTGCGCTGGCCGTCCGGCGGGGAACTGCCCAGCCGCCGGGGCACCGACCCGGTGGCGCCCGACACCCGACCTGGCGACGGGCCGCCGACCCGGCTCACCATCCTGATCGAGCGGGCCGCGTCCACCCTCGCGCTGGGCCGGCTGATCCGCCGCGACGCCGAGGGGTTGGAACGGCAGATCCACCGCACCCTGCTGACCGCGTTGCTCGATCACTCCCGGCCGGTCGACGAGGTGGCGTTGCGGGCCAGGGCGCTCGGCGTGGTGCTGGAACGCCGGTACCTCGTCGGCGTGATGGTCCGGCACCGGGCCGACGACCCGGCCGGCGAGGGTGGCCCCGAGGCCGGCCCGGCCCGGCTGCGGGACCTGTCCGAGGCGGTCGGCCAGGCGTTGCGGGAGGCGAAGCTGACCGCGCTGACCAGCGCCGTCGACGACCACTCGGTGGGCGCGCTGCTGGCCCTGCCGGACCCGGGCGCCGAGGACCGTGCGCTGTCCGCGTTCGCCGCCGCGCTGCGCCGCGTACGCCTCGACGCCGGCGCGGTCCGGACCGCGTCCGGCGCGGACGCGTCCCGGGTGGCGCCCGGCGCGGACGCGTCCCGGGTGGTTTCCGGGGCCGACCCGTCCCGGGCTGCCGGGGCTGCCCCGGGTGGGGTGATCGTGGCGGCCGGCTCCGGGGTGGGCAGCCTGCGCGAGGCCCGACGGTCCCTGGTCGAGGCGCGCCAGATCGCCGAGGCGGCCCGCCGGGACCGGCGCGACCTGCCGATCTTCCGGCTCCCGCACGTCGGCCTGGCCGGCCTGCTGCACCTGCTGCGGGACGAGCCCCGGTTGCAGACGTTCGTGGAGCGCGAACTCGGCGCACTGCTGGAGTACGACGCCCGGCACCCCCGGGACCGGCTGCTCGACACCCTGCGCGCGTACCTGGAGCAGGGGCGCAACAAGTCCGCCGGCGCCGCCGCCGCCCACCTGTCCCGGCCGGCCTTCTACGAGCGCCTGGCCCGCATCGCCCGAATCCTCGACGTCGACCTCGACTCCGTCGAAGCCTCCCTCTCCCTACACGTGGCCCTCCTGGCCCTGGACGCCGTCCGCACCCCCTAACAAC
>NZ_RCVI01000204.1:0-62544 GCF_003667455.1 Micromonospora sp. CV4
GTGCCGACCCCCGACGACGGCCGGCGGCGGCTCGGTGACCGCCGCCGGCTCGGTGACCGGCGTACGCTCCGGCGCCGTGGCCCGGTCGCGCTCGGCGGCGACCAGCTCACGGACGGCGGGGGCCACTTCGCCGGCGAACCGGCGCAGGTCGTCGGGATCGTCGCTGCCGAGGATGAAGGCGCTGATGCCGTCGTTGAGCGCGAGCTCGGCCAGCTCCCGCACCCACTGCTCGGCGGGCCCGTGCAGCGGGCCGCGCTCCGCGGACGCGAACTGGCCGGAGATGTTGAGCAACCGACGGACCTCCCCGGGCGAGCGGCCGGCCCGCCGCGCGGCGTCGTCGATGATCTCGTTGCCCTTGGCCAGGTCACCGGACTGGAGGTAGCCCAGCGACGGCAGCCACCCGTCGGCCCGGCGGCCGGTGAGCTCGAGCATGCGCGGCTTGTACGCGCCCAGCCAGATCGGCACCGCGTGCGCCGGGGCCGGACCGCGCTTCGCGCCGACGACCCGGTGGAACTCGCCGTCGACCCGTACGCCGCCCCGCGCCTCGGCGTCCCAGAGCTGGCGGATGACGTCGATGGCCTCCTCCAACGCCCGCACTCCCTGCCCGGGGGTCAGCCGTCGGCCGCCCATCGCCTCGATGGCCTCCCAGAACGCTCCCGCGCCGAGGCCGAGCTCGACCCGGCCGCCACTGAGCAGGTCCAGGCTGGCGACGCTGCGGGCGAGCACGGCCGGCGGGCGTAGCGGCAGGTTCGTGACGTTCGCCGACAGGTGCACCCGACCGGTCCGCGCGGCGACGTAGCTCAGCAGCGTCCAGGTGTCGAGGAACCTCGGCTGGTACGGGTGGTCCTGGAAGGTGACCAGGTCCAGCCCGACCTGCTCGGCCAGGACGGCGAGGGCGACGGTGCGCTCCGGATCGTCGCTGCCCGGCGTGATGAACGATCCGAAGAGCAGGTCGTGGCCGTAGTCGCCCATCTGCGGAGCCTCCCGATTTTCGCGCGACGCCTCGGTACGACGCGTCATGACCTAAACCTTATGCCACACAGAACATCTTCTGCCAACAAGGTCTGCGGTGCTGCGCTACTGTCGACGCATGACGGCTGCCACTGACACGCGGGACCGGCCCGATCCGCTCGACGAGGACCTGGGCTGGATGCTCGGGATCGTGTTCCGTGGCTACGTCCGGGCGGCCGAGCACGCGCTCACCGATTTTCCCGGCGGCCCGCGCGGCTACCAGGTGCTCACCGCCGCGATCAACGCGCCGGCCCGGAACCAGGGCGCGATCGCCGAGGAGCTCGGCATCGACCGCACCGTGCTCACCTACCTGATCGACGACCTGGAACGCCCCGGGTTCGTGGCCCGTCGGGCGGACCCGGCCGACCGGCGCAGCCGGCTGGTGGACGTCACCGACGCCGGCCGCGCGGCGTGGGAGGAGCGCCGGCGTGCGCTGCGGACCGTCGAGTCGCACCTGCTGGGGGCACTCGCACCGGCCGAGTCGGCGACGCTGCGGGCCCTGCTCCAGCGGGTCGCCTGCTCGGCCCAGGCGGTCGACCCGCTGCGCGACCTCTGCGAGGCGGTCGAGCAGGTTCGACCCGACCCCGCCACCCCTCCCCCGAGCCGGTCCGGGGCAGCGCGCGAGCCGGGCCGGCCGGCATCCGTCGCCCGCGCCCGCCGCCGCGGCACCGACTGACCCACCGACTGCCCGCCGAACGCGGCGCGGGTCCGCCGGCACCGCCCGACCGTCGTACGTCGAGCCGTGCCGGCGGACCCGCCGAGTCGCTGTCGTGTCGGTCAGCGCACGTGCACGAACACCGGGTTCGAGTAGAACCACAGGTCGTCCCACGGGCTCTCCAGCCCGTCGGCGAGGGGCTCGGCCTCGTCGGTGCTGGTGCCCCGTACCCGCGCGTAGGTATCGGCCTCGACGTTGCGCAGCGTGTGCCGAATGACGTAGTCCGCGCCCTGCCGGCGCCAGTCCCGCGGGCCGAACCGGGCCACCACCTTGGTGGTGGGGTTGGTGTCGGCGTCCGGGCTCGCGCTCGGGCCGGTGATCTGGCCGACGATCAGGTCGACCCGGCGGACCTCGGGACGGTCACCGTTGGCGTTCTCACCGTCCAGCGGGCGGAACTTGATCTCGATCTCGACGTCGGTGCGACTGCGGCGGCTGACCGTGATGGTCTCGCCCACCTCGGCGGTCCGGCCCTGGGAGCTGGCGGTGACGTCGAGGCTGCGGACCAGGTCGCCGGTGGTGACCCAGATCCGGCCGTTGCGCAGGCCGTCCATGATGTCGCCGTAGTCTTGGCGGGCGTGCACGTAGGTCTTGCTGTACTCGCCCGGCCAGAAGTCGGAGCCGCCACGCGTCCAGTGCACGTGCGAGTCCGAGGTCGCGGTGATCCACCAGCGCCGGCCCTCGCCGAGCAGCGAGTCCCACAGCCCACCGACCCGCGCGGTCATCTGGTCGAAGCCGCCGTAGGTGGGGTGGTTGCCGTACCCGCCCCGAGCGCCGCCGTTGAGCGGACCCGCCTGGTGCCCGGGCGCGCCCTCGAAGCCGATGTAGACGTCCGGCGCGGCGTTGTTGCCGTTACGGAACTCGCGCGGCGTGTCCTGGCCGTACACGCCGAGCCCGGGCGCGGAGCGGGACGCGTGGTGGGCGATCACCAGCGGCTTGTGCGGCATGCCCCGCGCGACCTTGAGGAACTCCACCATCTTGGCCTCGGTGTCCCGGGCCGGGTCGGTGGGGAACGCGTCGTACTTGGCGAACCGGCTCTCCAGCTCGAACAGCTGCTTCGCCTCGTCGTCGTGGCGCGGGATCATCAGCGTGTGGTGGTCCAGCGAGGGCGCGTCGAACTCCATGCCCCAGAACTGGAGCACCTCGGGGACCAGTTTGCGCGAGCGCAGCAGGTCGGGGTACGCCTGCTCGATGTTCACCTTCGAGTGGGTGGGTCCACCGTGGTCGGTGCACATGGCCCAGCTCAGGCCGAAGTTCTTGGCCATGATGGCGTTGGTGACGATCGGGTAGACCGCGTCCGCGCCCTTGTGGAACACCACCGGCGACTTCGTGGTGTCGAACTCGCCGCTGTACTCCGAGTGGACGTGGTGGTCACCGGCGCGCCACGCCCGGGCCTTCGAGTTGCCCCGGTCGTCCCTGTCGTCGCCGGGCCGGCGCTCCTCGTCCGCCCAGGCCGCGCCGGCGCCCACCAGCGGGCTGGCCGCGGCCAGCGTCGCGCCGACGCCCGCGTACTTGACCAGCTTGCGCCGCGACAGCTGCGCGCGCTCGACCTCTTCGGGTTGCTTGTCCCTCACGTGAGAGCCTCTCCTCGATCAAGCGAATGCTCTTTCGATCAAGGAGCCTCGGAGAGGGTCATGAACGGCGGCTGTACGTGACACGGGTCCACGATGAACACCCTGACCGGACCCACGGCGAGCGCTCGGACGCCACCGGCGGGACGCCCGTGCGGTCAGGCCGGGACGGCGCGGCGTGCCCGCCCGGTCACGGCACCTGCCGGGTGTCCCGCGTGGTCCGGGCGGCCGACGGGTCGGCCGGAGCGGTGGCCACCCGAGGCGCGACGTCGACCGCGGGCAGCCCGGCCCGGCCGGCGAGCGGGAGGATCAGCTCGCTGCGACCCAGGTCGACCCGGACGGTGGCGTCCCGGTCGTCGGTCTCGGTGAACTCCGGGTCGGTCTGGCCGAGCACCAACCCGAGCACGTGGCCGGCGGGCACCAGCGCGTCGTACGCGTTCAGCGGCACGGTCACCGTGTACCAGCGGTCCGGCCGCAGCGGGGTGCTGAACCGCAGTGAGCGGTGGTGGGCGGCGTCGAGCCAGCCCCGGGTCAGCACCGCGTGGTCGGAGACCTCGGTGATCTCCTCGGTGTCCCGGTAGCAGGCGTCGTCCGCGGCCGTGGAAGCTCCCCAGCAGGACTCGGTGTTCAGTGTCCGCACGCCCTCGGAACTGTCGTACCGGATCCGCTCGGCGGTGCCGTAGTCGACCAGCCGGGCGGTCAGCTCGGTGGTCGGCCGGTCCACCCGGACCCGCAGCCGCACCGAGGGTGTGCCGGAGATCCGCACCGGCGCGGCGAGCGCGCCGGAGAGGAAGACCAACCGCCCGGCGGTCGCGGTGCTCGGCTCGGCGACCAGCTCGGCCTCGGTCAGCGACTCGTCGACGTACGCCTGCTCGCGGCCCGGCCGCGCGCCCCGTCCCCCGAGGGTGCCGGTCACGCCGTCCCCGGCGCCGAGCGCGACCCGGACCGACCGGGTGCCGGGCGCCGGCCAGTCCCGCTGCGTCGTCCACGTCCCGGGCGCGGTCTCCAGGTCGACCCGCGGCTCGTCCATGACCCCGTTGCGCAGCCCCTGCAACCAGTAGTCGAACCAACGGTGCAGGGAGTTCACCCACTCGGCGCGCCGGACGTCGAACGGGTCCTCGTGGCCGGCCTGGTAGAGCCAGAGCTTGCGGGGCACGCCCTGCTCGGCCAGCTCCTGCCACCAGCGGGCGAACTGGCTGGTCGTGACGTTCAGGTCGTTGACGCCGTGCGCCACGAACACGCTCGCCCGGACCCGGCCGGCGTCGGGCCGGTAGTCGCGCTGCGCCCAGAAACCGTTGTAGTCACCGGTCTCCTCGGCGCTGTCCGCACGCAGCCGGGCCAGCACCTCCGCGCAGGCCTCGTCGGTGCGGCCGTTGACGTACGAGTGCAGGTATCCGGGGTAGTCGGCGGACCGCAGCACCCCCTGGTAGCGCATGTAGTCGTACCAGCTGGAGATCGCGGAGATCGGCACGATGGTCGCCAGCCCCGGCACCCCGGTGGCGGCGACGCCGTTGGCGACCGAGCCGTCCCAGGACTTGCCGATCATGCCGACCCGCCCGGTGCTCCAGGCCGCGCCGACCGGCCGTCCGTCGGCGGTGAAGGCGCGGGCCCGCCCGTTGAGCCAGTCCACCACCGCCTTGGCGCTGCCCACCTCGGCCGGGCCACCGACGTCCTCGCAGCCGGTGGACCGGGCGGTGCCGGCGAGGTCCACCGCGGCGAACGCGTAGCCGCGCGGCACGAAGTAGTTGTCGTAGAACAGCGGCGCCTTGGCGATCACGCCGGCCGCGTCGTACGTCTTGCGCTCGCTCTCGTTGCCCCGGCCGCAGCAGAGGTAGTAGGGCGAGGCGTCCATGATGACCGGCACCCGGACTCCCGCGGCGGCGGCCTCCCGGGGCCGGACCAGGTCGACGGCCACCCGGTCCCGTACGCCGTCGCCGTCGCTGTCCGCCCGGGTCTCCACCCAGACGCTCTCCCGGATCGCGTCGGCGTAGGAGTAGACGGGTACGGTCTTGTCGCCGACGACGTGCGGCGGGGTCGGGCGGTGCCGAGCTGCCGCCTCGGTTGCCTCGACGGTGGTGGCCGCCGAGGCGGCGGCCACCGGAGCGGTGGGCAGCGCCGCGACCAGCAGTCCGGTCAGGACAGCGGCGGTGAGGGCACGGGTGCGGGCGGGCGACGGTGCGGGCGACATCGGTGTCCTCCCCAGGGTGCGACGCGTGGATCACATTCCACCGCATCGATGTCCCTCTTGCCTAGTGTCCACGTCGATCCGGTCGGCTGAGCGCGCGCCTTCCCCGATGGTCGGAAGCGGCGAGCCGCGAGCGGCGGGACCGGGCGGGGCGTCGTCAGATCCGGGCGCGGGGCAGCCAACCGAGGAAGCGGAGCCGGGCCCCGGGCAACGGCAGCGTGGGCAGGTCCTGGGCAGCGGCGACGAGGCAGGAGCCGAGGTACACGGCGAGGGCGGCGCGGGCCCCGCCGAACTCGGCGAGGAGCTGACTCTGCTTGGTGGCGCAGGGCCAGTCTCGACCGCACCCGGTGCACGTCCAGCTCGGCGGGCTGGGCAGGTGCTCCGGCAGCCTCGGCCGGTACCGGCCGACGACGTTGTTGTCCGCGCGGCCGTGGCGGCGCCGCGGCACCGGCCGGTCGTTGCGGCGCCCGGGCCGCAGGGCGGCGGGCAGGTAGCGCCGGACGGTGCCGAGGAGCGCGCCCACGCGGATCAGGGCGTCCGGCCCCACGTGGTGGGTCAGCAGCGCCGTCAGCAGGTGGTGCCCCAGCAGGTCCAGGGAGTCGCGGTTCAGGCCCAGGTCGCGGCACAGGTCGACGAAGCGGGGCGTCGTGAGCGGCACCCGGTCGTCGAGCGCCCGGCGCAGTACCTCGCGCAGCGCACCGTCGAGGCTCCGCACCGCGTCCGTCCCGCCCAGCGCCAGACCGTCCTCGCTCGCCACCCGTGCCAACGTCTCGGCCACGGCCAGCCGGACGACCCGGTCGGATTCGGTGCTGTCCAACGGTTCCCCCCTAGGTGCGAGCCGCCCGGCAGTCGCGGCATCCCGGGAAGTCGTGACCAGAATTCCGCCGGTGCAAGGTGCACGGCTAGGTCAGCAGACGCAGGATCACCGGACGCGTTAGTCGGAAAGCGAAGTCCACGAAGGGCTGATTGGACGAGGGCGAGCGGCACAGCCGCGGCCTATCGTATTGTGAAATTCCCATCAATGGCTATTGCCATAGTGGGAATTCGATCCTCGTCGGTCCTGGTTCACCTCCCGGCAGCACCATCCCGGACGGAGACACAGCGGATGACGTCACCAGTGCAGACCCGCGGGTTCGACAGCGGCGATCCGTCGGCCATCCACGCCTTCCTGACCAGGACGTACGGTACCGACCTGCGCATCCGCGGTGGGGACGACGGATACCGTCTCGTCCACCAGCGCGTCGACGCAGGGCCGTTCGCCCTCGTGACCATCGAGCAGACGGCCTCCCTCGACATCGGGGTGGGCGAGATCGACGGCCTGGTCATCTGCCGTGCCCGCACCGCCCGCGTCGACCGCACCTGCGACGGCGCGACCCACCGACTCGTTCCCGGTGACGTCTTCCTCGCCACCAGACCCGAGCTGCCGTTCGCCGTCAGTTGGCACCCCGGCGAGGTGGAGATCTGCGTGCTGGACCTGGCGGTGCTGGCACAGGTCGCCACCGCCGCGCCCGCCCGACGCCCCGGCCGGATCCGGTTCACCGACATCAGCCCCGCCACCGCGCCCCTCGCCCGGCAGTGGCGCAACACCACCAGCTACGTCCGCGACGTCGTCCTGACCAGTCCGACCGGCCCCGCGCAACCGCTGGTGATCGGCAACGCCGCGCGGATGCTCGCCGCGTCGGCGCTCACCATCTTTCCCAACACCGCGGTCACCGATCCGACCATCGAGGACCGACGAGACGCGACCACCGCCACGCTGCGCCGGGCGGTCGCCTTCATGCACGAGTACGCGGACCGGGACATCACCGCGGCCGACATCGCCGACGCCGCCGCCGTTTCCCTGCGGGCGGTGCAGCTCGCCTTCCGCCGTCACCTCGACACCACCCCGATGGCGTACCTGCGTCGGATCCGGCTCGACCGGGCCCACCACGACCTGCTGCGGGCCGACCCGGGCCGGGACACCGTGTCGGCGATCGCCAGCCGGTGGGGGTTCGCCAGCCACAGCAGGTTCACCGCCCGGTACCACGCCAGCTACGGCGTGCCCCCGCGCGAGACGCTCAACGCCTGACCGGGCCAGCTCGGATCGCCCGTCCAGCACCCCCTTCCGGGCGCCGCCCGGGAACCGGCGCTACGGTGACCCGCCGAGCCGGTCGAGGTCGGCCCGTACCTGCTCGGCATCCGGATGGTCGAGCTGCCTCAGCAGGGTCAGGGCCGCCTCCAGGCAGCCCCGGGCCGCGTCGGGATCTCCGGTCGCCTGCCGCGTCTCCGCCAGGTGGCGCAGGATGTCCGCCTCGTTGAACCGGTCGTGGAACCCGCGGACCAGCTCCAACGCCCGTTCGTAGCATCGGGCGGCCTGCGCGTACTCCCCGAGGTGGTGGTGGGCGAAGCCGAGACTGTCCCACGCGCCGGCCTCCGCGTGCGCGTCGCCGATCTTCTGGTGCACCGCCACGGCCTCGGCGCAGAAGGCCAGCGCCTGTCGGTGTTCGCCGAGCAGCACGTGCAGCCAGCCGAGGTTGTTCAGCGCCAGCGCCTGCCCCGGCCGATGGTCGAGATGCTGGTAGAGCTTCAGGGCCTGCTGGTTGAAGTCGAGCGCCTCGGCCCAGTTGCCCCGCTGGTGGCAGATCCAGCCCAGCCCACGCGCGATGTCCGCCTGCCGACCCTCGTCACCCAGCTCGCCGAAGAGCGCGAGCGCCCGCCGCTGGTTGTCGTACGCCTCGTCGAGCAGCCCCAGCTGGGTGCCGGCCAGGCCCAGGCTGCGGTAGGCGTGCGCCTGCCGCAGGGGGTTCTGGAGTCGCCGGGCGGCGTCCAGCGCGAGGCGCTGGGTCTGCGCCCAGTCCCGCCAGTGACCCTGGTAGTCGAGGAAGGTCTCCAGGGTCCACGCGAGGTGCCAGGTGTGCCGGTCGAGCCCCTGCGCGGCGGTGTGCTCCAGGGCGGCGAGCAGCATCGGGTGCTCGCGCGCGAACCAGGCCAGCGCCTCGGGCTGGCCGGAGAACTCCGCCACCGACCAGCCGGTCGGCGCCGGCCACGCGGCCACCGGCTCCCGCTGGGGGTCGAGCACCCGCGCGGCCCGCTGCGCGGTGTGCAGGTAGTGCTCGACCAGCCGGAGCAGGGCGGCGGCCAGCAGCTCCGGCGGCTGGTCGCGGTGCGCCCGGTCGGCGGCGTACAGGCGCACCAGGTCGTGCAGCCGGTAGCGCTCCGGCCGGTGCTGCTGGACCAGATGGTGGTCCTGCAACGTCTGCATCAGCAGCCGGGCCCGCGTGGCCGGCAGGTCGGCCAGCCGCGCCACGGCCGCGAGCCCGATCTCCGGCCCGGGAGCGAGCCCCAGCAGCAGGAACAGGCGGCTCGGCGCGGCGGCGAGGCGGTGGTGCGAGGTGGCGAAGACGGCACGGAGGTCGGCGGTCAGGTCGCCCGCGTTCAGCGCGTCCAGCCGGGTCGCCTCCTCGCGCAGCTCCTCGGTCACCGCGTCGAGCGGCAGGCCGGGCTGCATCACCGCCCGCGCGGCGACGATGCTCAGCGCCAGCGGCAGCCCGCCACAGCGCCGCACGATCTCCCGGAGGCTGGCCGCCTCGGCGTCCGCCCGCTGCCGGCTGAGCAGCCGGGCCAGCAGGTCGTGCGCCTCGTCGCCGTCGAGGACGTCCAACCCGACCCACCGCGCGCCGTAGGTGGTGATCAGCCCGCCGAGTCGGACCCGGCTGGTGATCAGCACGACGCAGCCGGGGCCACCGGGCAGCAGCGGCACCACCTGCTCCAGGCCGTGCGCGTTGTCGAGCAGGATCAGCATCCTCCGGCCGGCGACCAGGCTGCGGTAGAGCGCGGCGCGGGCGTCCAGGTCCGCCGGTACGGACGTGGCCGGCACCCGCAACCCGTCGAGGAACCCGCGCAGCGCGACCTCGGGAGGCATCGGGCCGGCCGGATCGAAGCCGCGCAGGTTCACGTACAGCTGGCCGTCCGGGAAGCTGGCGAGATTGTCGTGGGCCCAGCGCAGCGCGAGGGAGGTCTTGCCGACGCCACCCGGCCCGCCCACGGCGCACATCGCCACCGCCTGCCCGCCGTCGTCGCGGACGGACAGCAGGCGGGTCAGCTCCGACAGCTCGCGGGCGCGGCCGGCGAAGTGGGGCGGCGGCGCGGGTAGCTGACGCGGGACCGTGGCCTCGCCGACCACGACCGTCCCGGCCCGGTCCGGCAGCTCGGTGTCGCCCTTGAGGACGTCCGTGTGCAGCCGTTGCAGCTCCGGCGTCGGGTCGACGCCGAGCGAGTCGGCGAGACGACGCCGCAGCCGGTCGTACTGGTCGAGCGCCTCCGCCTGGAGACCGGAACGGCTCAGCGCGAGCATCAGCTGACCGACGAGCCGCTCGTCGAGTGGGTGCTCGTCGACGCACGCCATCAGGTACGGCGCCAGCGTGGCGTGCTGACCGTGGCGCAGGGCCAGGTCGCTGCGGTCCCGGTCGACGGCGATCCGGTCGCGCTGCAACGCGTCCCGCAGGCCGTTCGCCCAGGGCGTGTCCAACGGCGTGAGCGGCTCGCCGCGCCAGAGGTTCAGCGACTCGTCGAAGATCCGTAGCGCCTGCGCGGCGTCCGGTGTCGTCCGGGCCAGCCCCGCCAGGCGGTGGAACCGGTGCAGGTCCACCGAGTCGGGGTCGGCGGCGAGCAGGTATCCACCGGACTGGCGGACGATCCGCACGTCGTCGGCGGTCGTGAGGCAGGCGCGCAGCCGGGAGACGTAGCTGTAGAGCGTGGCATTCACGCCCGCCGGCGCATGCTCGCCCCACACCCGGTCGACGAGTTGCCCGACCTGCACGACCTGGTTGACGTCGACGAGCAGCGCGGCCAGGACGCAGCGCTGACGGACGTGACCGACGTTGAGCGGTTGGCCGTCCACCTGCGCCTGGAGCTCACCGAGCAGGCCGAATTCCGTGGGCATCCACACCGTTCCTTCACCCGGGCATCACGCCGGGAAGCCGCGCCAGCCAAGCCTTCAAGCCTGTCCAAGGATTGTCCAAGATGGACGGGCTACGCGGGCCCCCGTTCCACGGCTCGGGAAGCGGGGCGGGTGCGTGGTCCAGGCGCCCGCCCCGGGTGTCAGGAGGCGCGCGGCAGGGCGAGCCATTCCTGCCAGGTGATGTCGCGGCCCAGGAAGCGGGGCTGCTGGAAGGGCCAGTCCGCGGCGATCCATCGCGGTACGAGCGCGTCGAGTGCGCGCTCCGCCTCGCCGCCGACCAGGTCGTCCACCACCCACCAGGCGATCTCGCCGTCGGAGCCGGTGCGCTCGGGCGGGTCGATGTAGACGCAGCCGAGGATCGCCGTCTCGTCCTCGTCGAGCAGCGCGTAGTTGAACGACTGGTGCGCGGCGATCTCCTTCTCGTGCCGCAGCAGGTCGACACGGTCCTCTTCGAAGGTCATCGTCTCGCTGGGCCACGCCCAGGCCGGGCCGAAGATCTCAAACAGGCGTTCCCGGGAGCCCATCACGGCGGGGTAGTCGAGCGCCGTGTCCGATTCCCGGATCGGCCGCAGGTGCAGCGTGGTGTTCGGCACGGGCACGTGGACGGGGTGGACGAAGGCGTCCGGCAGCCAGCTCATGAGGGCTGAGGCTACAACCCGCGATGATCTTCAGGGCGCGGGCGATCGACGAGACGCCTACCGGCAGGGGCTAGCCCCGGTCACGCTCGTGGGCGTCACGCGCCGTCTGCAACTCGGGCACCGAGGCCTCCAGCAGGTCAGCGAGGCCGCGAAGCTGCTCGGCGACCCGGGCGCCGAGGGGCGTGAGCGAGTATTCGACGCGCGGCGGGATCGCCGTGAGGACCTCGCGGGTGAGCATGCCGTCGCGCTCGAGGGTCTGCAGGGTCTGGGAGAGCATCCGCTCGCTGACCCCGTCGATGCGGCGGCGCAGCGCGTTGAACCGGTACCGACCCTCACCCAGTGCCAGCAGGGCCAGCGAGGCCCACTTCGAGGTGACGTCCTCGAAGGCCGCGCGGGAGGTGCAGCCCCGCGCGAAGACATCGCTGACGAGTTCCTGGGTAGGCCCCGCCGGGTCCCGGGCCGGCTTGTCGCTCACCGCACCAGGTTACCTCACGATTACGTAGTAGCATGCGCTGTAGATTAGTAAGTGCTTACCCGTTTGCATCACCCATCGGAGGTCGTCATGCCCACCTATGCCGTCACCGGCGCCACCGGCCGCCTCGGCCGCCTGGTGATCGAGCAGTTGCTCGACACCGGTGTGCCCGCCGCCGAGATCGCCGCCGTCGTCCGCACCCCGGAGAAGGCCGCCGACCTCGCCGCGTGTGGCGTCGAGATCCGGCGGGCCACCTACGACGACCCGTCGACGCTGCCCGGCGCCGTGGCCGGCGTACGTCGACTGCTGCTCATCTCCGGTGACACGCCCGGCCGGCGGGTGGCCCAGCACACCGCGGTCATCGACGCGGCCAGGCTCGCCGGGGTCGAGCGCCTGATCTACACCAGCATCCTGAAGGCCGACACCACCACCAATCCGCTGGCGCCGGAGCACAAGGCCACCGAGGAGGTCCTCGCCGCCTCGGGCCTCCCCCACACCGTGCTGCGCAACAGCTGGTACACCGAGAACTACACCGACCAGCTCCCGCAGTACCTGCGGACCGGCACGATCCTCGGCGCCACCGGTGGTAGCAAGGTCTCCGCCGCGACCCGGGCCGACTACGCGGCGGCCGGCGTCGCGGCTCTGACCCGCGAGGAGGACGGCAACGCGGTCCACGAGCTGGGTGGCACCGCCTTCACCTTCGACGAGCTGGCGGCGGCCGTCACCGAGGTCACCGGCACCACGGTCGTCCACCAGGACCTGTCGGCCGCCGAGCTGGCCTCGGCCCTGGAGAACGTCGGGCTCGACGCCGGCACCGCCGGGTTCGTCGCCGCGCTCGACCACTCAATCGCCATCGGCGAGCTGGCGACCGACAGCGACGACCTCCCCCGGCTGATCGGCCGGCCGAGCACCCCGCTGCGCGACGCGATCCGGGCGGCGCAGGCCTGATCATCGTTCGCGTCGCCACCACCGATGCCGGACCGCCCGACGTCGCGTCGAGGTTCAGCCCGACTCCGGGGGCTCGGCGAGGAGCAGACCGGTCAGCAGGCCACGCAGGGTCCGCTCGAAGAGGTCCGTCCGGGGCACGGGTGGCGACGGCTGGCTGAACGCCGCGACCAGGTGCGGGTACGCCGCGAGGTCGGCGCCGGCGAAGGTGACCGACCCGGCCGTGGCCTCGCTGCGGGCGAAGAGGCTCACCACGCCGGTCACCATCGCGATCGCCTCGAATTTCGCGGTCGCGGCGCAGCGGACGGGTTCCAGGATCCGGAGGCAGTTGTCGAACCAGGCCAGACTCTCCGGACCGATGCCGGACGGCCGGTGGATCACGTCGATCAGCCACGGATGACGCCGGTGCAGCGCCAACTGGCGGCGGGCCAGCAGCAGCATCGTGTCCAACCAGTCGCCCGCCGGCGGCGGGTACGGCCGCAACTCCCCCACCGCCCGGTCGGTCATCAGGTCCAGCAGGTCGTCGCGGGACGACAGGTACCGGTAGAGCGATCCCGCGCCGGTGCCCAGCGCGGTGGCGACGCCCCGCATCGACACGGCCGCGAGGCCGTCCGCGTCCGCCAAGGCGATGGCGGCCGCCACGATGGCGTCGCGACTGTGCGCCGGGGCGGGCCCGCGGCTGCCGCGTTCCGGCCTGGTCCAGATCGGCTGCCGGTCGGAGTCGCCGTCGCCGGATCTCGTGGGTGCGTCGCTCACCGATCTACTGTAAACTGCAAACGTCGTTCGCAGTTCAATCACGGGAGGTGGGCCGACGATGGAGCGGATCACGGCACGGGACGGCGCGAGCATCGTGCTGCACTCGACGGGCACCGGCCCGGGTGTGGTCGTGGTGCACGGCGGCGGGGTCACCATCGACGTCTACCGACGGCTGGCCACCGCGCTGGCCGACCGGTTCACCGTGCACCTCTACAACCGGCGGGGGCGCGGGGACGCCCCGGCGAGGTCGGAGCCGTACACCTTCGAGCAGGACATCGACGACCTCGCCGTGGTGCTGGAGCACACCGGGTCCGGCAACGTCATCGGCCACAGCTCCGGCGGCTTCATCGCACTCCAGGCCGCGCTCCGGCTGCCGATCCACCGGCTCGCCCTCTACGACGCCGCTGTCTCCATCGACGGGGGCTTCCCCGCCGCGTGGCTCGACGCCGCACAGGAGGCGCTGCGGGTTGGGGACACCGCTCGGAGCTTCGCCATCACGGCCGCCGGCATCAACCCTCAGATGGCGGCGGCGAAGCTTCCGCTCGGCGTACGACTGGTCATCATCCGCGCGTTCCTGCGGACGCCGATCGGACGGATGATGGGCGACCTGCTGCCGATGACCCTGGACGAGTCCGCCCTGATCCGGGCCAACGACGGCCCCGCCAGCCGGTGGGAGGGCGTCACCGCGGAGGTGCTGCTGACCTGCGGCGCCGACGGCCCGCCCTACTACGTCGACCTCAACGAGGCGCTGGCCCGCACGCTGCCCCGAGCCCGGACCCTGGTGATTCCCCGCAGCGGTCACGACGCCGTCAACCGGGCCCACCCGAGGCTCGTCGACCCGCTCGCCACGTTCTTCGGCGCGCCGGTGACGCCGGAACGTACCGGCCACCCCTGACCCGCCGCCCGGTCGCCCCCGCCCGCAGCCGAGCGCGAGACGCTCGGCTGCGGCTCGTGCGCTTGGTTAGGGTGATGGGCATGCCCGCACGCCCCCCGCACCGCCACGACGACGGCCGGAGGTGGGCCCGCCCGGCGGCCTCGGCACGCACCAGCGAGCCGGGCGTCTGGTGAGTGGCGCGCGCGTGCCCGTGCAGCGCGGCGAGCCGACCGCACCCGCACGCCCGACGTCCAGAGTGGTCGACGCGTGCGCACGGCTCGCCCGGTCGCGCCCGTTCGAGATCGGCATCGTCGTGGTCATCCTCGCCAACGGGGTGGTCCTCGGCCTGGAGACGTACCGCGACCTGACCGTGGCGAGCGCCGCGCTGCACTGGCTGGAGTTGCTCTTCCGCGCCGTCTTCGTCGTCGAGATCGGCATCCGGCTGGCCGCCTACGGCCGCCGCCCACAGGACTTCTTCCGGCACGGCTGGAACGTGTTCGACTTCGCCGTGATCGCGGCGATCTTCATTCCGGGCCTGCACGGCGACCCGGCCCTGCTCCGCGTGGTGCGGGTCGCCCGGATGGTCCGGTTGGTGCGTTTCTCCCCGGGCCTTCGTACCATCGTGTCCGCCCTGTGGCGCAGCCTGCCCGGCGTGGGTGGCTTCCTCGCCCTGGCCGTGGTGACGCTCTACGTGTACGGCATGGCCGGCTGGCTGATCTTCGGGAGCAGGTTCCCGGACCAGTACGGCGACATCGGCCGGTCCCTGCTGACGTTGTTCGTGCTGTTGTCCCTGGAGACGTTGCCGGACCTCATCGAGCAGGGCATGACGATCTCGCCGTGGACGCTGCTCTACTACGTCAGCTACGTGGTCATCACCGTCAACCTGCTGCTCAACATCCTCATCGCGGTGATCGTCAACTCGATGGAGGAGGCACGCCGGCTGGAGATGACCGAACGCCTGGCCCCGGGGTTCGACGAGGACGGCGACGGCGTACCGGACGAGGTGGACCGCATCGCGATCAGCCAACGCCTGGACGACCTGCGCGCGGTGATCGCCGAGCTGGAGCGGGAGCTGCGGATCGACCGCGAGGACGGGCACGGCCGCCCGCACCGCGAGGACGCCCGCGCCGGACGCTGAGTCTGCCGCGGTGCTGCTCGTCCTCCGCGGCGGCGCCACCGGAACGACTGGCACGCATGACGGGCATCCGACGTTCTCGCCTCTCGACCCTCGGCTGGGTTAGCCTCGATGGCGGTGCCATCGGTCCGGCCGAAGGGACATCCACATGACCGCCAGTGTCGACAATGTCCGCTCGAACACCGACGATCTGGATCCGCTCGGCAGGCTGATCGACGACGTGATCCGTCCGCAGGCCGCGACCGTCGACCGGGACGGCACCTTCCCCCGGCAGAGCGTGGACGCCCTCGCCGCGGCTGGTCTGCTCGGCCTGGCCTCCTCGACCGAGGTGGGTGGTGGCGGCAGGGGCATGCGCCCGGTCGCGGAGGTCGTCGAACGGTTGGCCGCCGAGTGCGGCTCCACCGCGATGGTCGTTCTCATGCACTACGCGGCGACCGCCGTCATCGAGGCGCACGGCCCGCGTGATGTCCGTGCGGCCATCGCCGCCGGCCAGCATCTGAGCACGCTGGCGTTCTCCGAGTTCGGCTCGCGCAGCCACTTCTGGTCGCCGACCGGCACCGCGACGGCCGGCGATGACGGCGCCGTCCGGCTCGATGCCAGGAAGAGCTGGGTCACCTCGGCCGGCGAGGCCGACAGCTACGTCTGGTCGAGCCTCCCCCTCGCCCCCGGAGCGGGCCCGATGACGCTGTGGCTCGTTCCCGCCGGCAGCGGCGGCCTCCGCATCGCCGGTGAGTTCGACGGGCTCGGCCTGCGTGGCAACGGCTCCCGGCCGATGACCGCCGACGGGGTCCGCGTCCCGCCCGGCGCGATGATGGCCGCCGACGGGGCCGGGCTCGACACCGCGCTCGGCGCGGTCCTCCCCCGGTTCCTGGTGCTGAACGCCGCGTTCTGCCTCGGCCTCGCGGACAGCGCGGTCGGCGAGGCCGGCCGGCACCTGACGAGGACCACGCTCGCGCACACCGGCGCCGCCCTTCGCGACGCGCCGGTCACCCGGCGCGCCTTCGCCCAACTGAAGATCCGCACCGACGCCCTGCGCGCCTTCCTCGACGACACCCTGACCGCGCTGGAGACCGGCCGGGAGGACGCGATGCTGCGGGTGTTGCAGGTCAAGGCGCTCGCCGGTGAGACGGCCGCCGAGGTGACCGACGGCGCGATGCAGCTCTGCGGCGGCAGCGCGTTCCGCAAGGAGTTGGGTCTGGAACGCCGGTTCCGGGACTCCCGCGCGGCCCGGGTGATGGCACCCACCACCGACGCCCTGCACGACTTCGTCGGCAGGGTCGCGACCGGGCTGCCGCTGCTCGACGAGACCAACCGCTGATGCCGGCGCCAGCTGTCCTGATGGGCGCGGTCGCGTACGACCCCAAGGTGGTGACCATCTGGGAGGGCTTCCGCGCCTGGCTGCGAGGGCGCGGCCTGGACTTCGACTTCGTCCTGTACTCGCACTACGAGCGGCAGGTCGAGGATCTGGTCGCCGGGCGGATCGACGCGGCGTGGAACTCACCGCTCGCCTGGCTGCGGGCCGAACGGCTGGCGGCGGCCAGCGGCGGCACGGTGAGTGCCCTCACCATGCGCGACACCGACCGTGACCTCACCTCGGTCGTGGTGGTGCGCGCCGACTCACCCCTGCGACAGGTCGAGGACCTGTCCGGCTCGCTCGTCGGCGTCGGCGCGGTCGACAGTCCACAGGCGACGCTGATCCCGCTCGGGCACCTCGCGGCGGCGGGAGTCGAGGTGGACGTGCGCCGGTTCGACGTCGGTGTCGGGTTGCACGGTGACCACATCGGTGGCGAGCGCGACGCCGCCCGGGCCCTGATGGCCAAGGAGGTGGACGCCGCCTGCATGATCGACGCCAACCACCTGGCGTTCGTCCAGGAGGGCACGCTGCCGCCCGAGGGCACCCGGATCGTCGCGCAGACCGCACGGTACGACCACTGCAACATGACGGTGCGCGATCCGGCGTCCGCCGGGGTCCGGCTCTTCGGCACGCTGCTGCGCGGCATGTCGTACGCCGACCCGGAGGTACGCCCACTGCTGGACCTCGAAGGGCTGACCGCCTGGGAGGACGGCCGCACCACGGGATACGACGCCCTCGCCCGGGTGGTCGACGCCAGCGGGTTCTACGCGGCCGACGGGCGGGTGACCGCCGCGGACTACCGGCCGTGACCGGCGCGCCGGCCACCGACGCCGAGGTCCACCTCGAGGGTCTGGGCTTCGGTCGGGGCGCGCACCTGCTGGTGCAACGCGCCCTCGCCGCACTTCCGCCCGGCGGCCGGTTGGCGGTCTCCGGCCGCGACCCGACCCTGCCCGTGCACCTGCCGGCCTGGTGCCGCAGCCGCGGCCACCGGGTCGAATGGCCGGATCCGGCCGACCGGAGCGAGCTGGTCGCGGTGGTCGTGCGCGGCACGGCGGATGACGACCGGTGGTTCGGCGCGGAGCGGGCGGGGCCTGCCCTGCCGTCGGCGCTCAGCAGGCGCCCCCCGCCACGGTGGGGGCTCGGCGCCCGAGGTGCGCTGCTGGAGGCCGGTGGCCCCGAGGCGCGGTTCGACCTGGACGAGCGCGACCTGGTGTGGGCCGACGTCGCACCCAAGCTGTACGCGCAGGCGGCGGCCCGGCAGTGGGACCCGGAGACCGCCGTGCCGTGGGACGACGCGTTCGCGCTGCCGGCGGACGTCGAGGCGGCGGTGGTGCAGGTGATGACCTACCTGGTCGAGAACGAGCAGGCCGCACTCGTCGTGCCGGCGCGGTTCGTCGGGCGGATACACCCGCACTTCCGCGAGGTGATGCAGCTCCTCGCGGTGCAGATGGCCGACGAGGCCCGGCACATGGAGGTGTTCAGCCGGCGGGCGCTGCTCCGGGGCGCCGCACTGGGCACGTCGTCGGCGGGCGGTCGGCAGTCGCTCTTCACGCTCGTCGCCGAGTCCGACTTCGCGTTGGCCTCGTTCCTGCTCTCCGTCCTGGGTGAGGGCAGCTTCGTCGACCTGCTCTCCTTCCTGGAGCAGCATGCGCCGGACCCGGTGACCCGTCGCGTCTGCTGGCTGGCGATGCAGGACGAGCGCCGGCACGTGGTGTTCGGCATGGCGCACCTGGAGCACCAGGCGACCGTGGACCCGCTGCTGCGGGACCGGCTCCGCGCGGCCATCCACCGCCGCCACGACGCGCTCGTCGACACCGCCGGCCTCAACGCGGACGTGTTCGACGCGCTGGTGGTGCTCGCGGCCGGTGGCTGGCACCCCGATGACGTGTCCGCCGGCTTCGAGCAGGTGCAGCGGTTGCAGCACGTGATGGACCAGGGCCGGCAGCGCCGGCTGGTACGGCTGGGCTTCCGGCCAGACGAGGCGGCGGCGCTCTCCGCCCTGCACACCCGCAACTTCATGTAGACGCCGTCGACGGGGCGACGCCGGGATGGGCCGTCCGCAGTACGGTGGAACGGCCATGAACAGGGATGTCAGCCCGATCCGTGCGGAACTGCTGCACCTACGCGACCAGAGCCGGGCTCAGGCCGCCGCGTTGGACAGCGATCTGCGGAGTCTCTTCGAGGCCTCCCGGTCGTCCAACGCCGACGACGAACACGACCCGGAAGGCAGCACGATCGCGTTCGAGCGGGCCCAGCTCACCGCCGTTCTGGAGGCGACGCGCCGACGCCTGGCCGAACTCGACGTCGCCCTGCGGCGGATCGAGGCCGGCACCTACGGCGTGTGTGAACGATGCTCCCGCCCGATTCCCGCTGAGCGACTCGCCGCCCGCCCCTCAGCGAGCACGTGCGTCGGCTGCGCCGGCCGGAAGTAGCGAGGAAGGTGTGGACCACCGACCGCCACCCTGAGACGATACCTGCACTGCTGGTGCAGACAGTTCGTCTACCGAGGTGGAGGATCGATGCACACGTTCCGACGGAGACTGCTCTCCCTGATCGCCGGTGTGGCGCTCGCCGCAGGCCCGGCCGTCGCCGCCGTCCCGAGCGTCGCTGAGGCCGCCGCCGCGCCGGCGTACCGTCCAGTGATCTTCGTGCACGGCAGCGCGGGGTCGGCGTCGCAGTTCCAGACCCAGGCCAAGCGCCTGGCCAGCAACGGCCACCCGATCGACATCATCGAGGCGCACGAATACGATTCGCCGAACATCGCCTCGATCCTGCCTCAGGTGTACGCGGGACTGGACGCGCGGATCTCCCGGCTGCTGGCGGCGACCGGAGCGGACCGGGTGGATCTGCTCGCACACTCCCTGGGCACCTTCGTCATGCAGGGCTACCTCAGCAGTTCCCCCGACCGGGCCGCCCGGGTCGCGCACTACGTCAACCTGGACGGGCGCACCGCGGCGTCACCACCGGGCGGCGTACCCACGCTCGCGATCTGGGGCGAGGGGGACCCGGCGCGGGCCGTCGCGGGCGCGCGCAACGTCTACTTCCCGGACCAGTCCCACACCCAGACGGTGTCGTCGCGGGAGTCGTTCCGCGAGATCTTCCGGTTCCTCCGGGACCGCGCGCCACGCACGACGAGCATCGTGCCCCAACTCTTCGGCACCGCCCGGGTCTCCGGCCGCGCGGTGCTCTTCCCGAGCAACGCCGGCGTCGACGACGCGACCCTCGAGGTCTACCCGGTCAGTTCCCTCACCGGCGGTCGACTGTCGAACCGACCCGCGCATCGGGTGCCACTCGGCGGCGACGGCTCGTTCGGACCGTTCCCGGTGCTCGCGACCGCCCGGTACGAGTTCGCGATCGTGCGCGCCGGAGCGGCGACCCACCACTTCTACTTCCAGCCGTTCCTCCGCTCCGACTCGTTCCTGAGGCTGGCGACGAGCCGGCCGGGCGAGGGCCTCGGCGCGCTGGTCGACACCAGCGACCGGCACACGGCGCTGACGATCCAGCGCCAGAAGGAGTGGTGGGGCGACCAGGGAGACGCCGGCGACCACCTGTGGATCAACGGCCGGGATGTCCTGAACCCGGCCAACACGCCGCGCGTGAAGCGGACGATCGCCGTCTTCGCGTTCGACGACGGCAGTGACGGCGTCACCGACCTGACCGCTCCGCTGCCGGAGTTCTTCAGCCAGACCTTCATCACCGGCATGGACGTGTTCATACCGGCCGCGCCCGCGCACCTCGGCGTCGTGCGGATCACCGTGGGTCAGCGCGGCGGCGGATACGACGTGATCAACGTGCCCAACTGGAGATCCAGCGAGCATCGCGTGTCGGTGAACGTCGACGACGTCTGAGCGGGCGCGACGACCCGGCCGACCGAGAGCTCGACCAGAGGACGGCCCGACGGCTACGGGGCCGTCGTCGACACGCCGATTCCGTCCAGTGGGCCGCCCTCGGCGTACTCCTCGCTCCCGCGCCGCTGCCGCATGACCGGATCGGGCGTGCTCCAGGAGCGCCACAGGCGGCTGTAACCGCCGCCGGCCTCCAGCAACTGGTCATGCGTGCCGTGCTCGGCGACGCGCCCGTGTTCGAGGACGACGATGCGGTCCGCGGTGGCCGCCTGGCTGAGGCGGTGGGCGACGATGAGCGTCGTGCGGCCCTCGGTGGCCGCCGACGCGGCGCGGTCGAGGTCGCGTGCGCCCGCGCTGCCGGCCTCCGCGGTGGCCTCGTCGAGAACGGCGACGGCGGCGTCGGCGAGGACGAGCCGAGCCAGGGCGAGCTGCTGCGCCTGGGCGGCGGTGAGGTGCCAGCCGCCCTCGCCCACGGCAGTGGCGAGGCCGTCCGGAAGGGTACGGATCCAGGCGGTGGCGCCGACCAGGTCGAGGGCGGCGGTCATCTCGGCGTCCGTGGCGTCCGGGTCAGCGAGGCGCAGGTCGTCCGCGAGCGGCCCGGCGAAGACGTGCACCTCCTGGCTGATCAGGGCGATCTCACGGCGGACCCGGTGCTCGCCCAGCTGCGCCAGCGGCACGCCGCGCAGCCGCACCGAGCCACGGGTGGGCGCGATGAGCCCGGCGGTGATGCCGGCGAGTGTGCTCTTGCCTGCCCCGCTCGCCCCGACGAGCGCGACGCGTTCCCCGGGCGCGAGCCGGAGCACGACGTCCTGCAACACCACGGGTCCGTCGTCATAGCAGTGCTGGTCGACGACCACCTCCAGCGCCGCGGGCTCGGCCGTGCCACGACCTGCCGTGCCGCGAACCGCCGTGCCGGACCGTCCCTCCCGGGCGGGCCCGCGACCGTCGGCGGAATCGGTGCCCGGCAGCGAGGTGACGCCGACGAGCCGGGCGAGGCTCGCCCCGGCCTGGAGCACGGAGTCCGACTCGAGCAGCAGCAGGCCGATCGGGTTGAAGAGTCGGTGGAAGTAGAGGGCGGCCGTGGTGGCGGCGCCGACGGTGGACAGGTTGTCGCGCACCAGCAGGAAGCCGGCGAGCAGCACGGCGGCGAGTCCCACGAACTCCGCCCGATTGATCCGCAGGCCGAACCGGGTGTGCAGGTTGAAGATCTCCAGCGACAGGTCGCGGGCCACGGCGGAGCGGTCGGCGATCCGGCCGACGTGGGCGTCTTCCGTCCGGTAGGCGCGCACCGTCGCCGAGCCGCGCAGCGCACCGGCCATCGCCTGCGCCCGCTCCCCCGTCGCCACCCGCTCACGCGCGTAGTACGGCACCGAGCGCTTCAGGTACCAGCGCAACGCCAGCGCGTAGGCCGGGGCCGCGGCCAACCCGGCGAGCCCGAGCCGCCAGTCGAGGGCGAAGAGACCTGCCGCGGTCAGCACGACGGACAGCAGCGCGCCGAGGAAGGCGGGGCCACTGGTGGTGATCACGTTCGTCACGACGGCCACGTCGTCGCCGGCCCGTGCCACCAGGTCCCCGGTCCCGGCCCGCTCCAGGGTGGCCGAGGGGAGGTGCAGGGCACGGTCGAGGACCCGCTCCCGCAGCCGCGCCAGCACGGTCTCGCCGAGGCGGGCGGCGACCGTCGCCCCGGCGGCGGTGAGGAGACCGGCGAGCCCGGCGGCGCCCGCGATCACACCCGCCCAGGACACGACCTGCCGCGTGCCGGAGCCGGCGATGACGTCGTCGACGAGGCGACCGAGCACCCAGGGGGCGACGAGCCCCGCCCCGGCCGCGGCGACGAGCAGTGCGCCCGCGGCGGCGCTGAGGCCGGGCAGCCGGGCGAACTCGGTTCGGAGAGCGGCCCAGGTCCGCCGGCCGGTGGCTGTCGGGAGCAGTTGCCGGGACGCGTCGCCGGGCACAGTCGTCTCGTGGGTCACCGCAGGACCTCCTCCCGGTAGCGGGCGTCGCTGGCGAGGAGGTGCTCGTGGGAGCCCTCGGCGACGACCCGTCCTCGATCGATGACGGCCACCCGGTGCGTGACCCGGAGCAGCGCCGGGCTACTGGAGATCAGCACCGTGCTGCGGGCCCCCGCCGTTCCGTGGGCCCCCGCCGTTCCGCGTGCCGAAGCCAACCCGTCGGCGAGGTACGCCTCGGTCACGGCGTCGATCGCCGTCGTGGGGTTGTGCAGCACCAGCACCGGGGGGTCGGCGACGAGTGCCCTGGCCAGCCCGATCCGTTGCCGTTGCCCACCGGAGAGGTTCGCCCCCCGCTCGGTGAGCTGGCGGTCGATGCCCTGTGGGTGCGCGTCGAGGACGTCCTCGGCGGCCGCGGCGCGCACCGCCGCGCGCAGGACCGTCTCGTCCACGTCGGCGCCGGCGGCGAGGTTGTCGCGCAGCGTCCCCTCGAACAGCGCCACGTCGTGCTGCTCAACCAGGACCGCGCCACGCAGGGCGTCGATGTGCAGGTCTTCGGCGGGCACGCCGTCGACGTACAGCGTCCCCCGGTGGTCCTCGCGGGGCACGCGACCGGACAGCAGCGCGACCAGCGCCTCGGCCTCGCTCGGATCGTAGGCGAGCACGCCCAGAACCTCGCCGGCGTCGACGCGCAGGCTGAATCCGTCGAGCCCCGCGTACCCGACGCTGTCGAGGACGAGTCGCGACGGGCTCGGGTCGGGCGGTCCGGCGGTGCCCGGCCGGACGACCGGCGCCGCTCCCAGGACCCGGGCGACCCGTCCCGCGGAGCCGCGGGCCATGGCGAAGAGCTGGACGCAGTACCCGAGTGTCTGCACGGGCTCGGCGATGAACTGGGCCAGGCCCACGACCGCGACGAGTTCACCGATGGTGAGTCGACCCTGTAGCGCGAGCCAGCCGGCGACGCCGGCGACCACCGCGAGGAAGAGGCCGTTGACCGTGGTGGTGAGCCCGGCGTGCAGGCCCTTGGTGGTGGCCGCGCGCAGGGTGACCCCGAGTGCCTGCTGGCTGGTGGCCGCGTACCGACGTGCGGCGTGGTCCTGGGCGCCGATGCCGCGCAGGACGCGGAGACCGCTGACGAGGTCCACGGCGAGCGCGGTCGTGGTGGCCAGCGCCTCCTGCTGACTCGCGCTGCGCCGGGTGAGCAACGGCGCCATCCGCTGCAGGGCGACGACCACCAGGGGTACGCCGACGAGCACCCCGAGACCGAGCGGAACGTCGACGACGAGCAGCGCGACCGCCGCGACCACGATCGCGGTGATCGCCGCGGCGGAGAGCCCCGCGACCCGCACCACGAGCGCGGACAGCTCGGCGTCGGAGGCGGTGACCGAGAGCAGTTCGCCGTCGCGCATGCCCGAGCGGTGTCCGCGCGGGTCCAGGGCGCGCCCGGCGATCTCGACCCGCACGGCGTGCGCCTCCCGTTCCACGGCGGCGTAGGCCAGCCGGGCGCCGGTCCGGTAGGCGAAGGCGAGGACGGTGAAGAGGGCGGCGAGGCCGGCGAGCGAGAGCAGCAACGCCGGCACGTCCCCGGTGGCGACCGCGCGGTCGATGATCACGCCGATCGCCACCGGGACGAGGACCTCGGTGACCTGGTGCAGACAGAGCAGCAGGGTGCCAGCCAGCACCCGGCCGCGCTGGCGCCGCAGGGCGCGGCGCAGCACGACACCACCGCTGGTCTCGCCGGCCGCCACGGGCGGGCGGATCATGACAGCCGAGCCGATGGTCGGGCCGCGCCGTCGACGAGCCGGACAGTTGCGTACACGAGATGAACCCTCCCTGCGACCACGACAGGTTAGCCTCACCTAATTTCGGCGGCGTCGGGGCCCGTCGAGCAGGCGACGGCGGTCTCCCGCCGTCGCCTGATCGGCACTAGAAGTCGTCGTCGAAGGCGACCGTTCCGCTGACCCCGACCTGGTACGCCGACACCCGCCGCTCGAAGAAGTTGGACAGCTCCTGCACGTCCTGCAACTCCATGAAGGCGAACGGGTTGGCCGACCCGTAGTGCGGCGCGATCCCGAGCTGGGCGAGACGCCGGTCGGCGACGTGCTGGAGGTACTCCCGCATGTCGGCCAGCGTCAGGCCGGGCACGCCGTGGCCGAGCAGGTCCTCGGCGAACTGGACCTCGCACTCCACGGCCTCGGCGAGCATCTGACGGACCTGGTCGGCGAGGTCGTCGTCGAACAGGTCCGGCTCCTCGGCGCGCACCGTGTCGACGACGTCGAACGCGAAGGCCATGTGCATGGACTCGTCGCGGAACACCCAGTTCGTGCCGGAGGCGAGGCCGTGGAGCAGACCGCGGGAGCGCAGGAAGTACACGTACGCGAACGCGCCGTAGAAGAACAGCCCCTCGATGCAGGCGGCGAAGCAGATCAGGTTGAGCAGGAACATCCGCCGGTCCTCGCGGGACCGCAACTCGCGCAGGTCGTTGAGGGAGTCGATCCACCGGAAGCAGAAGTCGGCCTTGCGGCGGATCGAGGGGATGTTCTCGATGGCGGCGAAGGCGGCGAACCGCTCGTTCTCGTCGGGCACGTACGTGTCGAGCAGGTTGAGATAGAACTGGACGTGCACCGCCTCCTCGAACAGCTGCCGGGACAGGTAGAGACGGCCCTCGGGGCTGTTGACGTGCTGGTAGAGGTTGAGCACGAGGTTGTTGGCGACGATGGTGTCGCCGGTGGCGAAGAACGCCACCAGCCGGCTGACCAGGTGCCGCTCGGCGGGCGAGAGCTTGTCGAGATCGGCGAGGTCGGCGTGCAGGTCGACCTCCTCGACGGTCCACGTGTTGCGGATGGCGTCGCGGAACCGGTCGAAGAAGTGCGGGTAGCGCATCGGGCGGAGGGTGAGGTCCATCCCGGGGTCGAGCAGCATGTGCGTGGTCCTCGTGTCGGTGGTGGCGTCGGCGGCGGCGGTCACTGGCAGGCCTCGCACGACTCGGGGTTCTCCAGGGAGCAGGCCAGCGCCTCGGCGTCGGCCGTGGACGGCGCGACGAGAGCGACGGCAGTGGGCGCGACGGTGGCCTGCTGGATCCGGGTGGCCGGGCGGGACCGCAGGTAGTAGGTCGTCTTCAGGCCGGCCTTCCAGGCGTACAGGTACATCGAGGAGAGCTTGCCGATGGTGGGCGAGGCCAGGAACAGGTTCAGCGACTGCGACTGGTCGATGAACGGCGCGCGGGCGGCGGCCAGGTCGATCAGCGCCCGCTGCGGCAGCTCCCACGCGGTGCGGAACAGCTCGCGCACGGCGGCCGGCAGCTCCGCGATGTCCTGCACCGACCCCTCGGCCCGCTTGATCGCCGACCGGACCCGCTCGGTCCACAGGCCGCGGGCCTTCAGCTCGCGTACCAGAGCGGTGTTGACCTGGAGGAACTCGCCCGACAGGGTCTCGCGCTTGAACAGGTTGGACACCTGCGGCTCGACGCACTCGTAACACCCGGCGATGGAGGCGATGGTGGCGGTCGGGGCGACCGCCACCAGCAGCGAGTTGCGCAGCCCGTGGGCGGCCACCCGCTCGCGCAACGCGGTCCACCGGGCGGTCTGCGTACCCTCGACACCCCACAGGTCCGGCTGCAACCGGCCCCGCGCGGCCCTGGTCTGCCCGTACGCCGGATGCGCGCCGAAGGGGCGGGCCAGGTCGGCGGAGGTCTCCAGGGCGGTCAGGTACAGCTCCTCGCTGACCCGGGTGGACAGCTCCCGCGCCGCCGGGGAGTCGAACGGCAGCCGCAGCGCGAAGAACACGTCCTGCAGGCCCATCAGCCCGAGCCCGACCGGCCGCCAGCGGGGGTTGCTCGCCGCCGCCTGCGCGGTCGGGTAGTAGTTGATGTCGATGACCCGGTCGAGGAACGTCACCGCGGTACGGACCGTGGCGCGCAGCCGCTGCCAGTCGATGCCGCCGTCGGTGAGGTGCGCCGCGAGGTTCACCGAGCCGAGGTTGCACACGGCCGTCTCGGCGTCGCTGGACACCTCGATGATCTCGGTGCAGAGGTTGGACAGGTGCACCACGTTGCCCGGTTCGGCGGTCTGGTTGCACAGCCGGTTGGCCGCGTCCTTGAAGGTCATCCACCCGTTGCCGGTCTGGGCCAGGGTGCGCATCATCTTGCCGTACAGCTCCCGCGCCGGGACCTGCCGCACGTAGCGGCCCTGCGCCTCGGCCGCCCGGTACGCGGCGTCGAACTCGTCGCCCCACAGGTCGGGCAGCTCCGGCACCTCGTGCGGGTCGAACAGCGACCACACCTCGTCGGCCTCGACCCGGCGCATGAACTCGTCGGGGATCCAGTTGGCCAGGTTCAGGTTGTGGGTGCGCCGGGCGTCCTCGCCGGTGTTGTCCCGCAGTTGCAGGAACTCCTCGACGTCCGGGTGCCACGGCTCCAGGTAGACGCAGGCGGCGCCCTTGCGCCGGCCACCCTGGTTGACCGCGGCGACGCTCGCGTCCAGCGTGCGCAGCCACGGCACGATCCCGTTGGACTGCCCGTTGGTGCCGCGGATCAGCGCCCCCCGGGACCGGACCCGGGAGTACGCGATGCCGATGCCGCCGGCGAACTTGGACAGGTTGGCGACCTGGGCGTACCGCGCGTAGATCGAGTCCAACTCGTCGCGCGGGGAGTCGACCAGGTAGCAGGAGGACATCTGGGTGTGCCGGGTGCCGGAGTTGAACAGCGTCGGCGAGCTGGGCAGGTAGGCCAGGCTGGACATCAGCCGGTAGAAGTCGATCGCCTCGTCGGGCGTACGGGACAGGCCGCAGGCCACCCGCAGCAGCCAGTACTGCGGCGTTTCCAGCACCAGCCGGCTGGTCGGGTGGCGCAGCAGGTACCGGTCGTACACCGTGCGCAGGCCGAAGTACTCGAACCGCCGGTCGCCGTTCGGGTCGACGGCGTCGTCCAGCGTCCGGGCGTGGGCGGCGACGAAGGCGGCGGTCTCGTCGCCGATCAGTCCCTCGGCCTGGCCGATCCGGATCGCCGCGCTGAACGAGGTGATGCCCTGCCGGCGCACCTCCTTGTCGACGTAACCGGCCAGCAGACGGGCGGCCAGGCGCGAGTACTGCGGCTCCTCGCCGATCATCTCGGCCGCGGTCTGGATGGACAGCCGGTCCAGCTCCGCCGTCGTCGCACCGTCGTAGAGGCCGCTGATCGTCCGGGTCGCCACCCGCAGCGGGTCGACGTCGGTCAGGTCGTCGGTCCACCGCTCGACCGCACGGACGATCTTGTTGACGTCCACCGGTTCGCTGGCGCCGTCGCGCTTGCGGACGTGCATCTGCGTGCGCCGCCGGCCCGGCTGGGCGGTGTCGCCGCCGGTCGGGACCACCTGGGTGACTGTCACCACTCACTCCTCGCGAGTTCGAGACCTGATGGCCCTCGGACGCGAGGAGACAGACACCGGCGGACGCCACGCCGGGCGTGGGTCAGGGGGCGTCGGCCGTCCCACGCGGCGTCGGACCGCCGCACACCCGGGTGCGGGTGCGCGGCGCGCTGGCAGGTCTTCGGACTCGTGGGCACGACCGGGATCGCCGGTCTCCTACTGGCCGTCGCTTCCCAGGCCGCGTGGCGGCCCAGTGCTGATGACGGCGGTCGTTCCCACTCACCGCTGCGGGGCAGTCCCGGATTTCCACCAGGTTCCCTCTTGCCTCGACCACTGCGGATGAGCGGCCGAACCAGCTGCGCTCGACACCATATATAGGGACGACCTCGTTTGTCACACCCCACATGTCGGGGTCGGGCGTGTCGCGATCGGTGGCGACGGCCGTCATCGATCCGGGCTGGCCGGCGAGTGGTCGGTGGCTTGCGCAGCGCAACACCACCGACGGCGCGGGCCGTACGCCCTGCCCGCTGTGGGCGGGCCCTGACCCGGCCCGCCCACAGCGGTGTCCGCTACCCGGTGACGGTGAAGGGCTGCGCGACCCTGGTCACCGAGATGGCACCCGTCAGCGCGACGCTGGTCGGGCCGACCTTCGCCGCCCCGGGGACGCTGACCGTCGCGCCGGCGATGACGCCATCACCGTTCGCGCGCACCGTGCGGACCGCGAGGCCGTCACCGAAGCTGACCGTGACCTCCTCGTTCGGAGCGAAGCCGGCGCCGTCGACCGTGATCGACGTGCCCCGCGGTCCCGACGTGCTCGTCAACGCCGCCTGCGGTTCGTAGGTCGGCTTCTCCACCTTGTCGGTCACCTGGACGGTGGCCGTCGCCGGCGTCCGGGAGGACGCGCCGGTGGCGGTGACGGAGTACCGGCCGGGCGGCACGTCACCGGACGTCGCGACGGAGGCTCGTACCGCTCCCGCCGCCGAGGCCGCGACCGTGACGGTCCGCGCCGGACTGGTGCCGAGAGTCACCGTCACCCGCTCACCGGCCGCGAACCCGCTGCCGTTGACGGCGACCGCGTCACCGCTGGTGACAGTGGCGGACGACGACACCTCGATCGCCGGCTGAGACCCGCCACGCGCCACGGTCACCGTGAAGGTCGCGGTGCTGCTCGACACCGTGTCCCAGGCGGTGACGTGCACCGTGTAGGTGCCCTCCTGCGCGTAGGTGTGCCGTCCACTCAGCGCACCGTCCGAGCCGACCGTGACGTCGTCCGGAACCGTGCCGTCGCCCCACTGCACCCGGGCGCGGTAGCCCGTCGTGCCGGGAACGCCTCCGCGCACCGACCCGAGGGCGGCCGTGAGGACCTGACCGGCGTTGGCCGTCTGGTTGGCCGGTGCGGTGGTCACCAGCGCGGGGGCCGGTGTGCCGTCGTTCGCGATGGCGAACACGTGGATCCGGCCCGCCGAGCCGGGGTCGCCGGTCTGCGTCGGCAGGGTCACCGAGACCAGCGTCTTGCCCGCCGGGATCTGGTACGGCGCGGTGGCGAACAGGAACGGCTGCGCGCCGTCCCGGCTCGTGCCGCTCAACCGGTACGCGGCCTTGGCGACCACGATGTTGCCGTACGACGGGGTGCCGTTGGCGTTGCCGCCCAGCGTCCAGTCACTCAGCTGGATCGGGATGCTGGCGGTGCTGCCGTCGCTGAACGTCGCCGTGCCGGTGGTGCTCTGGTTGCCCTGCGTGCCGGCGCCGATGAACGAGATGCTCCGGGCGTCGGCCGGAAGGTCGAGAACGACCGTCCTGCCGTTGCCGGTGGCGTTGTCCGGCTGCCCTGCCGGGATCTCCGGCAGCGCGAACCGCAGCTCCGTTCCGGGCACCTGGTGCCGCTGGCCCTGGGTCACGCCGGCCGCCGTCAGGGCGGCCCGCGAGTACGCCCACGACTTGGCGTCGCAGTTCGCCGCGACGGCGCCCTCGTCACCGACGCAGACCGTGTCGAACGCCGCGGTGAGGCCGGAGCTCGGCGCGTAGGCCACGTCGACGCCGACCGTGACCGAGCCCTGGCCGGTGCCGTCGGTCACCGTGACGCTCGCCTGGTGGTGACCCGGCGTGGCGTAGGTGTGCGAGCCGCTGACGTTGTAGACGGCCCGTGAGCTCAACGTCAGGGTGCCCTCGGTGACCGGTGAGCCGTCACCCCAGTCGATGGTGGCCCGGTAGCCGCTGGCGGTGCCCCCGGTGACGGAGGCCAGTGGCACCGAGACGGGTGCGCCGGACGTCGCGTGCACGGCGCCCGCGGCGGTCACCGTGATGTCGCCGCCGCCGACCTCGATGTCGCCCCCGGCGAGCAGTTCGATCTCGGCGAGGTTCGCCTGCGCGGCGCCGACCGTCCTGGTCACGACGAGGCGGAACTGCGTGAAGCGGCCCGGATTGTCGATGGCGAACGGACGGGTCTGGTTACGCCACCGGAACGCCTCGCCCCTGCGGGAGTCGACGGTGCTCCAGGTGATGCCGTCGTTGGAGCCCTGCAACCGCCAGTCCGCCGGATCGCCCACGTTGGCGCCCGAGGTGAGGGTGTAGTAGGTCGGCTTCTGCCTGACGCCACGGGAGGCCCAGCTGACCTGCGGCGTCGCGGTGGCGAACGTCAGCTGCGTGGTCGACGAGTCGTCGAACAGCTTCGACGCGTCCTGCCCGCCCGTCGCGGTCGCGGTGCCGAGACCGGGGCCGGTGACGTCCTGCAGCGGCTGGGGCGCCTTGTCGCCCCGGGTCAGGGACGGCGGCGCGTCGTTCTTTCCGGTGCCCCAGGTCGACGGCTTGGAGCCCATCTGGAAGTCGATCGTGCCACCCCTGGCGAGCGCGGACACGTCGACGGACAGCTCACGCTGCTTCTTTCCGTTGACCTTGACGCCCTGCACGTAGACGTTGCTCGTGCTGTTGTCCGGCGCGTTGACGACGATGTCGCCGGTCGTGCGGCGGACGGTCATCTTGGTGAACTGCGGCGAGCCGATGGTCCAGTGGGACGACCCGGCCTGCAGCGGGTAGATGCCCAGCGAGCTGAGGATGTACCACGCCGACATCTCGCCGTTGTCCTCGTCGCCCAGGTAGCCCTGGCCGATCTCGCTGCCGACGTAGAGGCGTTGCAGGATCTCCCGCACGATCGCCTGCGTCCTGGCCGGGGCGCCCGCGTAGGCGTACATGTAGGGGATGTGGTGCGACGGCTGGTTGCTCATGCCGAGCTGGCCCATCCGCACCGCGCGCGCCTCGAGCATCTCGTGGATCGTGCGGCCGTACCCGCCGGGTCGGTCGGCGTTCTCCGGGGTGGCGAAGAACTGGTCGAGCTTGTCGCGCAGCGCCTTCGGCCCACCGTGGAGATTGGCCAGTCCCTGGCCGTCCTGCTGTGCGGTGAACGCGAAGTTCCACCCGTTGGTCTCGGTGTAGACGCCGCCCCAGTCCAGCGGGTCACCGGCGAGGAAGGCGCCGGAGGCGTCGCGGCCCTGGAAGAGCTTCGTCTTCGGGTCGAACAGGTGGACGTAGTTGCGGGCGCGCTCCAGGAAGTACCGCGACTCCTCCTTGAGCCGGTCGCGCTCCGACTTCGGCGTGGCCGGGTCCTTGGCCAGGGCCGCGCCCATGTTGCCGATGCCGTAGTCGTTGATGAAGCCTTCCAGCGCCCACGACACCGACTCTCCGGTGGAGGTCGGCGTGTAGCCGAGGAACAGCGAGGTCTCGATGCCCTTGCGGCCCACGGCGCTGCGGCCGGAGGCGACGGTCGCGTCCTTGACCGCCGCGTCGTACGCCGCGAGCGGGTCGGGCAGCTTCACGCCGGTGAGGTACGCCTGGGCCAGCGCCACATTGGCGCTGGTGCCGGTCATCAGGTCGGCGTAGCCCGGGGACGACCAGCGGGCGATCCAGCCGCCGTCACGGTAGTGCTGGACGAACCCGTCCGAGATCCTGGCCGCGACGTCCGGGTACAGCAGCGCGTAGGCGGGCCACACGGTGCGGTAGGTGTCCCAGAAGCCGTTGTTGACGTAGATCTGACCGTCGACGATCTTCGCGCCGGTGTGGGTGGCGGTCGACGTGCCGGTGGGCGCCGACACCGGGCTCGCGTACTGCCAGCGCGGCGCGGCGGCGGTGCCGGTGTTCTCCGACTGCGAGTTCGGGTACAGGTTCAGCCGGTACAGGTTCGAGTACATCGTCACCAGCTGCGTCTCGGTCGCGCCCCGCACCTCGACCCGGCCGAGCCGGTCCTTCCATGCGGCGGTGGCGGCGGCGTGGACCTGGTCGAAGCTCTTCCCGGTGACCTCCAGGTCGAGGTTCCGGCGCGCCTGGTCGACCGAGAGGAACGAGGTCGCGATGCGCATCGTCACCTGGCGGTTCGCGGACACGTCGAAGGTGGCGGCCGTCGCGGAGGACGCCGTCGGCGCCCGGTCGAACGCGCCGGACACGAACATCCGGCTACGACCGGCCGACAGGCCACTTCCGTTGTCCACCCAGCCGGTGAACGTGCCGTCGGCGCCGATGGTGAACGTGCCGTTGTAGAAGACGAGGCTTCCGGTCGCCTGCCCGGACGGGAAGGTGAACCGCATGATCCCGGCGTGGTCGGTCGGCGACATCTCGGCGATCAGACCGTTCTGCAGCGCGACCCGGTAGAAGTCCGGCTGCGCCGTCTCGTCGTCGTGGCTGAACGCGAGCCCCCGGCTGCTGGGCGGCCCGGTGAGGGGTCCGTCGCCGGTCACCGGCATGACCGACATCTGGTTGCGGTCACCCATCCACGGGCTCGGCTCGTGCGAGATCGCGAGGCCCTGGAGCGTGGGCAGGTTGGCGGCGTTGTTGACCCGGTGGTACTGGTACTCCCACGAGTCGGACGTCGCGTCGGTCACCGGCGTGAAGAAGTTGAAGCCGTTCGGCACCGAGGTGATCGGCAGGTTGTTGCCGCGCGAGAACCCGCCCGTCGAGTTCGTCCCGCGCCGGGTGTCGACGTAGTTGGTGAGCCGTGATCCGTCGATCGACGCCGGGGAGGCCGTCACGGCGACGTCGTCGAGCCAGCCCTGGAACCGGGTGTCCGCCGTTGCCTGCGGGTTGTCGTACGCGAGCAGGATGCGGTCGATCGTCTTGCCGCGCGCGATCGCGCCGATGTCGGCCCGCACCGCGTTCCACTGCTCGGCGTAGAGCACCTTCGACGCGCCCTGTCCGGCCGGGGTGAGCGCGTAACCGTGCTGGTCGACGGGCGACAGGCGGCTCAGGTAGCTGCCGTCGGTGAAGTGCAGGTCGACGGCCGCGAAGGTGGACGGGTACCCGGGGTCCTGGCCGGTGTATTCGGGGAAGATCTTGTAGGACAGCCGCGTCTTCGGTCCCACCGGGATGTGCACGTCGAACAGCCGGTTGGTCGCGTACGACCGGCCGTCGTCCTCGGCGCCGCCCGCGTACCGCAGCGAAGCCAGTCCGGTGAAGCCGACCCCCGGCTTGGTGGTGTAACCGTCGGCCGGACCGGCGCCGACGACGCTGACCATGGGGGCGGCCGGCGGTCGGACGGTGGAGCCGTCGCTGATGTCCCAGCCGGCGAGCTGAACGAGGGGGTCACCGGTGTTGGCGGTGATGTTCAGCCGGTAGTAGCCGTAGGCGGTCGTGTTCGCGAAGCTGTAGGTCCTGGTGGCGAACCGCCCGGCGAAGCTCTGCCCGGTCTGCCGGTTCAGGTCGACCCAGGTGTCGCCGTCGTTGGACCCCTGCACGGTGAAGTCCCTGGGGTCCCGGGTCGGCTCGTCGTTCGCGGAGGTCAGCGCGTACCGCACCACGGTCGACGGCTTGGCCAGCTGGTACGTCACCCAGCCGGTCCGGCTGCGCGCCAGCCACTTGGTCGACGGATCGCCGTCCGCGAGCTTCGCGGCAGTCTCGTTCGGCGCGTTCTCGGCGCTCGCGGTCACCGCGCCGACCTGGTCGAGCAGGCTGCCGGGCAGCACCCGGCGGCTCGATCCGGTCAGGTTCGCCTGGACCGGCTTGCCCTTCGCGTCGACCTCGACGGTGGTCGCGGCGGGTTGCGGGTCGGCCGCCTCGAACGAGGAGTTGAAGTTGCCGGGCGGCGCGGTGGTGGGCGCGGCGCTGGCCAGGGGCGCGCCGATGATGAGTCCCACCGGCAGCAGGATCGCGGTTGTCGCGGCGATCAGGCGGGGGGACAGGCGGCGCGCGGTGGGGGGATGCGACATGAGGGGCAGGGCCTTTCGCCTCGAGCGGGGTCGAGTACGTCGAACGTCTGGGCAGAGTGGACCGTCGCTGGTGCGGTCGGTCCTTCGGAGCCGCAGCCTGACATCGTTGTCATGGAAACTCGTGACGCCGAGGCAGGAGCAGTGGACTGTCGCTGATGGTTCCGGTGGATCACAACCGTGTCAATGGGTTCAGCAGAGCGAAACAAGCCGGCCCGGAGCGGGTCGACCGCGACGGGACTTCACGGTGACGGGCCGAAAGTCCCCTCCGAAAACCGTTTCAAAGCGGGGTCGAGGGCATCGAGCGATCGCCGGTCTCGGCAGCTCCGCCGACTTCCCGGGAGGCAGCCTGCGCACTACGCTTGCGAGGAGCAGGAGGCAGCTGACACCCGCTCATCACCCTGAAATGATTGCGAAAGGCTTTCGGTGGGCCGACGACGATCCCAGTCAGTGACGTTGAGCGACGTGGCGAACCGCGCTGGCACCTCCGTGGCCACCGCGTCCAAGGCACTCAACAGCCGAGCCGAGGTGGCCCCGGAGACCCGCGAACGCGTCCTGCGGGCCGCCGCCGAGTTGTCGTTCCAGCCGAACGTGCTGGCTCGCGGGCTGATCTCCGGGCGCACCCGCACGGTCGGGCTGCTCACCGACGAACTCGGCGGCCGGTTCGCCATACCCATCCTGCTCGGCGCCGAGAACGCCCTCGGCAACGGGCAGATGTCCGTGCTGCTCTGTGACGCGCGCGGCGACGCGATCCGCCGGCAGCACTACATCCGTACCCTGCTCGCCCGCCAGGTCGACGGGTTCATCGTGGTCGGCGACAGCAACGACGTGCGCCCGTCGTTGACACAGGACATCCCCGTCCCGGTGGTCTACGCCTACGCCGAGTCGACCGATCCGAACGACCTGTCGATCGTGGCGGACGACGAGGGCGGCGCCCGGCTGGCCGCCGAGCACCTGGTGTCGCACGGCCGCCGCAGGATCGGGCACATCACCGGGCCGGACACGTACCGTGCGGCACGTGATCGCGCCGCCGGCCTCCGAACGGTGCTCGCCGAGGCGGGGCTCACCCCGGCCGGCGACCCGCTCTACGGCGAGTGGTCGCAACGGTGGGGCCGGCACGCCGCGCGGCTGCTGCTCGCCGCCCGGCCGGACGTGGACGCGATCTTCTGCGGCAACGACCAGGTCGCCGCCGGCGCGGCCGACACCCTGCGCGACCTCGGTCGGCGGATCCCCGACGACGTGGCGATCGTGGGATACGACAACTGGGAGTTCTTCGCGGCCGACTGCCGGCCGCCGCTGACCACCGTGGACCTCAATCTGGAACAGCTCGGGGCCGCCGCGGTCAACCATCTCTTCGCCGCGATGGACGGCAACGCCGGCAGCGGGGTCATCCGGCAACCCGGCCGCCTGGTGGTCCGTGAGTCCACCGGCCCGGTTCTGCACCACTGAAACCGCCACCGCGACGGCGGCACGGTGCTCAGCCGACGGGCAGGGTCGACTCGCGCATCACGACGCGACCGGGAAACTCTTCCGAACTGGGCGCGGCGCCGTCGATCGCCGCGAAGAGCCGCTGGCCGGCCACCTCGCCGAGGTGCTTCAGGTTCATGTCGATGCTGGTCAGTCGCGGGCGGGAGTCAGCGGCGATGGCCTCCCAGTTGTCGAAGCCGATGACCGAGATGCTGCGCGGCACGTCCCGTCCGAAGTCCCGCAGCGTCTCCAGGACACCACGGGCGATCTGGTCGCTGCCGCAGAAGATCGCGTCGACCTCGGGATGCTGCTCGATGACCATGTGCGCGGCGGCTCTCCCCCAGGACTCGTCCCACGACCCGAAGTAGGGCCGGTCGCCGACCATGGGCAGGCCGGCGGCGGCGAGGGCGGCCGCCGCGCCCTCCGCCCGGTCCCTCGCCGCCTGGAACCCGGCCTCCCCGGTGATGTGGGCGATGGCGCGTCGGCCGCACGCCAGCAGATGCTCGATGGCGAGCCGGCCACCACCCACGTTGTCGACCGTGATCGAGATGTCCGCCGGGTCGGCGGAGGGGGCGTAGACGTACACGACCGGCACGGGGATGGTGCCGGCCAGCGGCGGCCGGGGGTCGGTGCGGGAACCCACGACGATCAGGCCGTCCACCCGCCGGGACAGCAGCGCCTGCACGTGGTGCTTCTCCCGGATCGCGTCGCCGCGCGCGTCGCAGAGGAAGACCGAGACCTGCCCGGCTCCGGACGCGTCCTCGGCGCCCATCAGGATGGGGATCGAGAAGCGCCCCTCCAGGTCACTCGTCAGCAGGCCGACGGTGCCGGTGCGCCCGCTGAGCAACCCACGGGCCAGGGCGTTCGGCGCGAAGGACAACAGCTCCGCGGCCTCCAGCACCCGGACCCTCGTGCTCGACCGCACCTCACCGCGACCGTTGATGGCCTTGGACGCGGTGGCGACCGACACCCCGGCGAGCTTGGCGACATCGGTGAGGGTGGGTGGGCGGTAGGCGGGGACCTCGGGTTCGGTGGTCATGCGATGCTCCCTCTCAGCGACCGACACAGGTGCGCTGCGCGTCGGCGAGGCCGTCGCCGGGTGTCTTGTCGATCAGCCAGCGGAGCACATCCTAAAACCTTTTCGGAGATCTTGCGGCGCGGGTGTGCCCCGGCAGCGGGCGCAGGCCCCCCTACCGGGGCGGACACTACCCGGGGAGCTGGTCGCCCCGGCACGGGCCGGGTCGCCCATCCCGAAAACGCTCGAAACGTCGGTGCCGCCCATCGGCAGCGCCGACGGTGGCACCGCCACCGGAACCGCCGTGGCCCGGTCGGGTCGACCGGGCCACGGCCATCCGGCACGCGGGCGTACCGCGTCCGGCGACGCCTACGGAGCGAGTTCCTTGTTGGACCGCGCGGCGCTCGTCACGACGATCGACCTCTCCTCCCGGCTCAGGAGCCCGTCCTTGACGAACGACTGCGCGAGGTGGTTGACGGCCGACACGAACTGGCCGTGGTTGGAGAAGGGCGCCTGATCCCAGAGCAGGTCGAGGAAGGTCGGGCCGTCAGTGCCGGGTGACGGCACGCCCGCCACGGGTACGTCGTAGTTGGGCAACCCGTCGTTCCGCTTGCGGTTGGGCACACCGGTGTCGACCGACCCGAACACGATCATCGGCTCGACCCGCCGGAAGTACGACGAGGCGGCCTGCGTGTCGCCGATGTGGTACGGCCGCAGGGTGAAGCCGTGCGTGGTGAAGAGCGCGTCGCCCGCCTCCGTGCTGCCGGCGGCTGTGATCGCCGCGCGGGCGTAGTCGCCGTCCCGCTTCAGGTGGCGGTACAGGGACAGTTCCCGGTAGTTGCCGACACCCGGGTTTCCGAGGATCTGCAGCAGGAGGGGACCCCAGAAGATCGATTGGGTGTCGGGGCGGTCCAGCGCCCGCTCGATCCGGATGCTGAACGGCATCCGGATCTCGATGGTGTCGCCCGGCTTCCACGTCCGGCTCACGGTCAGGTAGGTGCCGGGCTTGGCGGCGCCCTTCTGAACGACGCCGTTGACCGTCACGACGAAGCCCTTCTCCACCCAGCCCGGCACCCGCAGCTTGATGTCGAGCCGCCCGCGCCCGTCGACGGTCAGCCTGGTGCGGTCCTCCCGCGGGTAGTTCGTCTCCTGGGTGACGACGAAGCCCTTCTCGGCCCAGGTCAGCGTCGACGGCACGTACAGGTTGACCCACAGCGCCCTGCCGTCGGCCGACTTGAAGTAGACCGTCTCCTGGTACTTGGTGTGGTTCTCCATGCCGGTCCCGCCGCAGCAGGTGCCGGTGTTGCCGTAGCTGCGGGTGGCGCCCGGGGTCAGCGGTTGGAAGTAGGTGACCTGCGGGTTGTTGACGTTCGTGTTGTCGGCACGCGAACCGAGGATCTGGTTGAGCAGGCCGCGCTCGTAGTAGTCCAGGTACGCCGGGTCGTGCTCGTGCAGGAACAGGTTACGAGCCAGCTTGATCAGGTTGTAGGTGGTGCAGGTCTCCGCGCCACCCTGGGCGATCGAGTTCGCGATGTTGTCCCGGTTCTGGAACAACTCGGTGTTGTTGTTGGAGCCCGGGTAGTTGCCGCCGGTCCCGCCGTTGGCGTACATCCGGTGCGGGACGACCATGCCGAAGAAGTTCTTGGCGGCCTTGAGGTACTCGGGGTCACCGCTGTGCTCGTAGACGCGCAGGTAGCCGACGAACTGCGGCACGTGCGAGTTGGCGTGCAGTCGATCCGGTCGGCGACGACCGGGACGGGTCTGCGGCGTCGTGACGAGGATGTCGCGGTTCTCGACGCAGGCGTCGAAGAGTGACTCCCGGTTGTCGAAGCGCTTCGCGGTGTCCAGGTGCCGTGCGTCGCGGGTGAGCGCGTAGATCTCGGGGAACACCTCGTTCGCGCCACCGGTCTCACCGGCGATGTAGAGGTCCCACATGTAGTTCAGGTTGTCCCGGGTGATCGGGCCCGTGTACGCGGGATGGTTCTTGTCCCCGACGGTCAGCGCCAGGTGGGCCCACTCGGCCATCCTGACGACCACGTCGAGGGCCTTGGGGTTGTCGGTGTGGTAATACGCGTCGAGCAGACCACGCATGATCTTGTGCTGCGTGTACCACGGCGCCCAGGTGTTGGTGCTCAGGTCGCCGCCGTAGACGGCCCACCGTGGCGGACCGAGCCGGAGCACCGCGTCCTCCGGGATCGCGCCCAGGTAGCCCGGGTGGGTCGGGATCCAGTCGGCCGCTCCCCCGCTCTGGCTCGCCACGATGCCGCCGTCCCGGCCGTTGGGCGAGGCGTCCCTGATGGTGGAGCCCCCCTCCTCGTCGAACCGGTACCAGGCGATCGACCCGCCGCCGGTGCTCCCGGCAGCCGAGTCCAGCAGCGACCGGACCTCCGGCTGGCTCAGGGCCCGGTCGAAGATGTGGAACTCGTCGACGGTGGCGTCCAGGTACGCGTCGCCGTACTGCGACCGCCCGATCCACCGGTTCCCGGGGTTTCCGAGGTTGGCCGGGCTGAGGGTCATGGCCGTGTTCTGGCCGGCCTGTTCACCGTTCACGTACAGCGTGCCGGTGTTCTGGGTGAGGGTGACGGCGAGGTGCACCCACTGGTTCGTGGGCAGGGCCGCGGCGCCGTCGATCCGTTGCTCGCCACCGCCCCCGCTGACCGTGATCGCGAACCTCGGCACGTTGCCGGTGACACCGGCGCGCGGGGTCAGGAACATGTTGACCGTGGTGTTCTGACCGAAGTCGAACAGCCGGCTCCAGCTCTGGGTGGAGGCGAGATTCACCCAGGCGGCGATCGTGAAGTCGGCGAGCTGGCTGATCGCCTCCTGCGGCAGGGCCACGTGCTGTGCCTGGCTCGGGCCGTTCAGGCGCAGGCCGCTTCCGAAGCGACCCGGTACCCGGCCGATCTGCGGCTCCTCCGGTTCCTCGCCGCCCGGGCCGCCCCCGCCCATCCGCGCGGTGATCGCGGCCTGGCACGCCGCCAACTCGTCGACCATCCAGTCGAGCTTGCTCTTGAAGATCGGTTCGCCGTGGTCGGCGTAACCCTGCGCCAGGGCCGTCATGAAGTGGCCGGCCCAGTGGCCGCTGAGCAGCCCACCGTCCTCCCAGCCCCCGGGGACGGAGACGCCCGGCGGGTTCGGTCGTCCGGCCTGGTTGTTGAACAGCACAAGGAAGCGCCGCTCGTCGAGCTGCCGCAGGTAGCTCTTCATGCGGTCACGCTTCTCCTGGAGCAGGCCGTCGCCCAGCGTCACGTCACGCAGCTGGAACGGCCGGACCGGGGCGGTGCCGCCGGGGCCGGGATCGGCCGGGACGGCGCCCGGAGAGGCCAGGCCGGTCGTCGTCCCGGTGGCCGTCGCTGCCTCCGCGGCGGTCGCCGGGAGCGCGCCGGCGGCGGCCACTGCCGCGGCGCCGATGGCCGATGCCTGAAGTACCTGACGTCGGCTGACGGGCATCTTGTCGGATTCCACCATTGCGGATCGTCCTTTCGAGCGGGGATCTTTCGAGCGGGGGGTCAGGGAGCCGTTGGCGCGTTGCCGGCCAGGGCCGATGTCCGGGCTTCCGCCCGGCCCTCGTCCCGGGCGTCGGCGAGCAACTGCGCGAGTCGCCGCCGGCGTCGGCGACGGGTGCTCCGGATTGCGAGGGCGAGGGCCGCGACGGCGGCAGCGAGGGCCAGTTGCGGCCACGGCAGCGTCCAGATCGTGACGGTGGCGGTGGCGGGCCTGATCTCGGCGCCGGCCCCGTCACCGCCGAGGACGGCCGGTGTGAGGTCGACGCGCGTCTGGAGTCGTCCCACCGCCCAGACGCCGTCGAGGCGGGCCTCGACCTCGCGGCTACCGCCGGGCAGTGTCTCCTCGACGTTCGTCGTGGTCCGCCGTGTGGTCAGACCGAGCGGACCGGCGGCGGTCGTCCGGCCGTCGCCGGTCACCGCGACGTTGCCGTCGTTCGTCGTGGTGTAGCGGAGGTGGACGGTGCCGGCCGAGAAGGGGTTCCAGGAGCGCTCGTACCGGGCGGTGAGGCCGCTGATCGCCAGGGACGCGGTGACCGTGCCGCTGGCTCGCAGCATGACCCGGAACCCGACCCGGCTCTCGACGGCGACCGTGCCGCCCGCGCTCGTGACCGCCGCCGCGATGCCGGCCGGGTGGTCCCCCGGCGTGGCGTCGCGGGGCACGGTGATGGTGAACGGCACCACCTTCGTCTGCTTGGGTCCGACGCTGACCGTCTCCTGCACCCGGATCCAGGTGCCACCGTCCACCGACTCGCGGTTGGACGGGAGCATGTTGAACCGCCCCTTGTCGGTGAGGTAGCCATCGGCCGCCTTGAGCGCGAACACCACCGCGCCGTCGCTGAGGTTCCGCACGGCCAGGTGCTCGGTCACCACCTGGCCCGGGTCGAGGGTCCGTTCGACCCACCGGCGGCCGTCCGGGCCCTGCTGGTTGGCCGGCTGGACCGCCCAGGTCAGCGTCGGGCTGGTTGGTTCCGCCATCGCGGTGGCGGGTGCGATCGGCACGGTGACGAACACTGCGGCCAGCACGGCGAGCAGTCGCAGCGGCGTCCGCGGCGAGGTCCGGATCATCGCGGGGTCCTTCGACGGAGGGATGTGGGTGTGGGGGCCACGGCGACGCGGCCCCCACCCGGGCGTCACTCGAACAGGGAGAGGGTCAACGTCGAGGTGTACGAGCCGGCGGCGACATCCGCCGGGGTGCGCAGGTACAGGTCGGCGTCGACGGAGTACGCGTCGCCGGTGACCGCCTCGGAGTCGAACGTCGACACCAGCAGCTCCTGGTCGACCAGGCCCACGTTGTTGCCGGGCTGGGTCGGCTCGTCCAGCACGGTCACCACCTCTTCGCCTTCGGTGACCAGGCCGGTGTCACCGCCGTCGAGCAGGCGCGGCTTCCAGCCGAGGTGGCCGGCGCTGATCGGCGCCTGGCCGGCGCCGCCGACGAAGTCGGTGGCGCTACCCAGCACGGCCCAGGCGGCGTCGTCGGGCACCTCCTCGGCCGTGCGGGTGTCGGTGACCGTCACCGTCGGCAGGCTGCCGACGAACTGGCGGACCAGCAGGGTCGAGCCGTCCTCGGACAGCGCGACCGAGTTGCCGGCGATCGACATGGCGAGCACGCCGGGTTCGACGATCTCCTCGATGTCGACCGTCACCCGCACGTCGGTGCTGTCGCCGGGATCGGCCTGGACCGGGGCCTGCAGCGCCACCGTCCCGGCCAGCATCGCGCCCGCGGCGCCGGCCGCGAGCAACCGCCTACGTTTTCCTGCGTTCATCTGCCGCTCCATCGTCACTAGTGGTTACGGGGCCTGACGGGGATCGCCGGCACAGTCGGCGCCGGCGTGGTCTGCGGTGCGGACGGTCGTCACGTCCACACCGTTGATGGGCCCGGTGGCCCGGACGGTCGCCGAGCCGGCCGGCGCCGAGGCCGTCCGGGTGGCGAACGACTGGTAGGCGTTCGCACCGGGTGCCACGTCGGCCACGGAGCGCTGGCCGTAGGCCGTCTTTAGGACGATGTCCACCGGCGCGTCGTGCTCGTTGCGCGCCTGCACGGCGATGTACGCCCGACCGCCGACGCACCGCGCCTGCGCGCTGACCGTGACCGGCACGACGGGTTGGACGCCCGGGTCGTCGGCGACGACCCGCCACTCCGTGATCGCGACCGCGGAGTACGTGGTGCCGTTCCCGTTGGCCCGGATCGTGGCCCGCACCCGGGGCGTGGTGACCGGATCGAACGTCACCGTGTTGAACGCGGTGGTGCTCGTGCCGTAGGCGGACGCGCCGGTCACGTCGCGCCAGGCCGAGGTCGCCTCGTCCCAGTACTGCAGCACCCACCCGTCGGGTTCGGCGACACCGTCGCCGGTGCCGCGGTTGGAGTCCCGCCAGAACTTCAACTCCGTACCGGTGACGCGCACCGGTCGCGTCCAGTCGTACTGGACCCACTGGGTGGCTGGACGGTTGCCGGACCAGGTGCCCCAGACCTGCGCCTGGCTCGGGTTCGCCGGGTCGGCGCCGTCGTTGAGGGCGGCGACGCTGTTCCACCCCGCCGTGTAGGAGGCGGTCGGGGTCGCGATGGGCCCGATGTTGCCGGTCAGTGGCCCCGACAGGTCCGCCGGGATGGTGACCGTCTTCGCGGTCTCCAGGTTCCCGGCCGCGTCGAGGGCACGGAACGACACGGTGTGCCGGTTCGGGTCGGGCGCCGCGACGGCGCCGCTGTAGGCGGTCCACGCTCCGGCGTCGATGGCGTACTCGATGCGGGTGACCCCGGAGGTGGCGTCGCTCGCGGTCACCGTGACCGCCCGGGTGGCGCTGTCCACGGTGGCCGTGCTGGCCGGTGCCGTGGCGTCGATGCGGACGGCCAGGCTCGCGGGCTCCGAGGTGTTGCCCGCGCGGTCGGTCGCGGTCGCCGTGACGGTGTGCTGGCCGTCGCCGGAGACGGTGGCGTCCAGGGACCGTACGGCGCTCGCGACGACCGGCTCGGCGTCGTCCACCCGCGACCGGATGGTCATCCGGCCGCCCCGATCGTCGACGCCGGCGATGCGCACGCGCACCGCGGACCGGAACCAGCCGGCGGTGCCGGCGCTGCCGCTGGGCGTGAGCGTCAGCGTCGGCGCGGTCTCGTCGCCCTCGGTGTCCTCCGGTGAGATGACCCGGACCTGCGCGGAGACACGACCGGCGGCGTAGCCGAGCACGCTTCCCCCGACCGTGAACGTCCCGGGCGTCGCGACGTCCTGCGGCGTCACCGGGTCCCAGTAGACCGGCACCCGCAGCGTCTGGGCGCCGAACGACACCGGCAGACCGTCGGGCAGGTCGGTCTCCCCCACCTCCACCGTCATCGCCGGCGGGGTGACGGACTCGGGCTGAGCGGCGAGGACCTTCCACTCCTCGACCGCCACGCCCGAGTAGGTGCTGCCGTTGGTCGACGCGTCGAACACGGCGCGCACCTGGGTGGTGGTCACCGGGTCGAACGAGGTGTTCTGGAAGCCCTGCGTGCCGGTCGGAAAGCCGCTGGGGTTCGGCACGTCGGCCCACTGACCGCTGTCGAGGTTCCAGTACTGGATGCGCCAGCGGGCGGGCGCCGCGACGCCCGCGCCGGTGCCCTGCGGCTGGTCGTTCCAGAAGTCGATCTGCGACCCGGAGATCCGCATCGGCTGGTCCCACGTGTACTGCACCCACTGCTGGGGCGGGTTGTTGCCCGTCCAGGTCCCCCACATGTCCGGCGGCAGCGGGTTGGACCGGACGATCTCGTCGTTGAGCGCCTTCACCCAGTACTGGGTGGGCACCGGCTGGTTGGAGACGGTGACGGTCGCCGCCTGGGCGATGTTCGCCCGCGGGGTGCGGTCGGGTCCCCTGACCGGCGTCGGCGTCACGAGTTTCAGCCGCGGCGGGCTCTGCGTGTCGTCCCACTCGACGGGGTCGATCGCCACGGAACGGCGGAAGTGGCCGCCGCCCACGGCGTCGGCGGTGTGGTACGCCATGTACCACCGACCGTCGAACTCCAGGATGCCCGGGTGGCTCGTCGTCGAGGAGACCGGCCGGAGCATGGTGCCCCGGTAGGTCCACGGCCCCTCCGGCGACGACGCCGTCGCGTACGCGATGCAGGCGTGGTAGTTCGCCGGGGTGCACTGCGAGGTCGGGCCGGCGTTGTTCCCGGCGTACGCCATGTAGTAGGTGCCGTTGCGCTTGAAGGCCCAGGCCGCCTCGAAGAATCCGGTCAGGCCGGTGACCGGGCGCTGGGTGGTGACCGGCGTCTTCATGTCCTGCTGGAGCTCGATCATCCGCAGTTGGCTGAACGAGCCCCACCACAGGTAGACCCGCTGGTTTCCGGCGGTGCCGTCGATGAGGATCGTCGGGTCGATGTTGTGGATGGTGTTGGGCGTGGGCACCCGCTGGGAGATGATCGGCCCGCCGGCGTGGTCGGTCCACGGGCCGGTCGGGCTGTCCGAGACGGCCACGCCGATCGCGAACTTGTCCGAGGCCGGGCTGTCCCGTTCGTTGATCGGTACGTACCAGTAGTAGCGACCGTCCACGCCCCGGACGACCTGACCGGCATACGCGCGCCCGGGTGTCGCCCAGGCGAAGACCTGTTCCGGGCGCATCAGCGACGGGTAGTGGGTCCACTCCCCCGCCTCGACGTCCGTGGTCCGGAAGGCGCCCCACTCGTTCATGATGAAGTCGTTGGTGGACGGCCCGGCCTGGTCGTGCCCGGTGTAGATGTAGAGCTGGTCCGTGCCGCTGTCGTTGCCGGGAGCGCCGGCCGGCACGACGACCGGCGCCGGGTCGGCGGAGTAGTAGGTGCCGTCGCCGAGGATCGGGTTGACGGTGTTGGTGAAGGTGTACGAGTCGGCGGCGTGGGCCGGGGCGGCGACCCCGACCAGGCCGGCGGCGACGAGTCCGGCGACCGCCGTCGCGGCGAGCGCCCTGCGGAGCCGACGCGCCGGCCGGCCGGTTGGTGGGGCGGCGCCGCGCACCACGGTGGTGTTCACGGTGTCGATCTCCTCACTGTTGTCCGGAGGTGGTGGCGGCGCCGGTGCGGCGCCGCCACCACGAAGGGTCAGCCGCAGGCGAGCGCGCCGAACGGCGCCTCGAACGTCACCGTCACCGGCTGGCCGTCCACGCTGCCGGTGGCCTTCACCGTGGCGACCCCGGCCGGCACCGCCGAGGCGCGGGTGGTGAACGCCTGGTAGGCGGACGCGCCGGGGGCGACGTTGGACACCGTGCGCGACCCGTACGGCGTGCTCAGCTCGATGGTGAGCGGCACGTCCTCGGCGTTGCGCGCGTTGACGGAGACGTACGCCCGGGTGCCGATGCACTGGGTGCGCGCCTGCGCCTCGACGTCCCACGTCGGGGTTTCCGGCGGGTCGCCCACGGTGAGGGTCAACGTGGTCCGGGTGGCGCCGGCTTGGCTGACGTAGTCGGGCAGGATCAGGTTGCCGATGATGGTGTAGCGCCCGGGGGTGTCGACGATGTCCTCGTCGAAGTCCCAGTCGACGCCGATGGCCTGGTTGTCCCGTGACCCGTCGTTGTAGGAGACCTCCACCTTGTCCGGCAGGTGGGGAAGCTCGCCCACGTCGACGGTCCGCTCGAACGTCTCGGCGCCCTGGATGGAGATGCCACCCGGGGCTGTCTCGGGCCGCACGTAGACGCGGGCCTCGGCGATGAGGCCGTACGCGTCGTTCGTGCCGTAGACCACGAACGGTTCGACGTTGGTCTCGGCGACCATCGCCGGCGTGATCTCCTGCCAGTTGAACGCGACGGTGCCACGTGCGCCGCTGGCGTAGACCGCGTCGAGCGGGCTCGGCAGGGTGGGAACGTCGCCCACCGTGGTCCGGATGAGCACCGGTGAGCGCACCGAGTCGACGGTCTCGCCGTTGGCGCGCCAGCGCAGCACACCGGTGCCCGCGCCGCTGCCCATGAGGCCCCAGATGCGGACGCGCAGGTAGCTGGTGGTGACGGGTTGGAAGTCGAAGTGGTTGTAGGCGTTGGTGGCGAGACCGCCGGCGTACGTCGAGTCCCCGGTGAGGGTGACCGGCGTCCAGGTGGTGCCGTCCGCGGAGCTCTCGATCGCGTACGTGGTGCCGGTGGGCCGGCGGGTGCCGCCGTTGTCGTCGTACCAGTAGATGTCGGTCGACGACAGCCGCACCGGCGCGGTCCACCGGTACTGGATCCACGCCTCCCGCTCCGGGCTGGTGCCGTTCTGTGGCTGGCCCCAGTTGCCCCAGCCGTTTCCGGCACCCGGGTTCGAGCTGTTCGGTGTGGTGCTCTCCTTGACCCGCTGGTGGTTCTCCCACGACGAGGTGCCGCTGGTGCTGATCGTCGCGGACGAGCCGAACTCGGCGACCACGTCCCGCTTGGCGAGGGTCACCGCCACGGTGGCCTCCGACCGCTTCTCGCCGTCGCTGGCGAAGAGCCGGAACACGTAGTCGCCCTCGACCGTGCCGGTCACCCGGGTGGTCAGCGCCTTCGAGTCGGAGAAGATGACGCCCGCACCGGGTGGGGCCGAGACGGTCTCCCAGCCGAAGGTGAGTTCGCTGTCGTAGGGGACGCCGTCGTCGGACGCCGTGCCGGCCAGCCTGGTGGACAGGTTGCCGTCCGCCGAGCCGTCACGCGCGGCGGTGACCACGGGAGCCTGGTTGGAGACCTCCGGTACGTCCCGTCCGGAGTTGAACACCTGGATCTCGGAGATCGCCGTGTAGTGGGTCGGGTTGTTCGTGAAGGCGATGCGCAGCTTGCTCGACGTCACGGTGTCGAACAGCGCCTCGTTGAACTTCGCCGACGGGACGGTCGGGTTCTTGAACTGGCCGGGCACCTCCTTCCAGCCGCCGTCGCCGTCGGGCACCTGCACCCACCAGCGGGCGGGCTCGCGGTAGCCACCGGCCTGGCGGTCGCTGACGGCGTACAGCTTGACGTTGTCGAAGGATTTGGCCGACCCGAGGTCCAGCTCGATGTAGCCGTTCTTGTCGGTCGTGCCGTAGTTGCCCCAGTAGGGCTCGTTGGCGGTGACGCCGTCGGTCACGGCCGCGAGCGACACCGGCCGCTCGGTCTCCTTGATGGCGCCGGGTGTGTGGTTCATCGAGGTGCTGCTCCAGCCGGGCGTGTGGAACTGCCGCCACGGCGCGGGCCGCGCGCCCTGCTGGGTGTACGACGAGCTGAGGTCGGCGCCGGCCGCCAGGTTCGGCGCGTCCTCGGTGAGGTCGATGCCGGCCGTCTTGAGGTAATCGACGACGCGGGTGTCCTCGATCGGGGTGTCGACGGCGCTCGGGACGTCGGCCCCGGTCGTCGCGGTGAACGTGACGGTCAGGCCGTCCTCGGCCTGGACCTGGTTGGTACGCGGGTCGTAGGTGAGCTTGCCGAGCTTGTCGGTGCTGACCTTCTTCTCGCCGTTGAGGAACAGGCTGTAGCCGGCGCCCAGGCCGTACTCGCTGCCGTCGGGGTCCCAGACGATGGTGACGTCCTGGCCGTGGTAGCGCAGGTTGTTGGCCATGAAGTGCTCGTAGCCGAAGGTGATCGGCGACAGCTCGATCTTGTCGTCGGAGCGCGGCTGGAGGCCGGCCATGTCCTCGACGAAGATGTAGTTCATGTTGCCGAGCATCACGTGGTTCGGGTTGTTGCGGTTGTAGGTCTTCGTGGTGGGGTTCCAGTTGGAGTAGTACTCCGCCTGGTTCGGGGCGCGCAGGTCCGCGTTGGGGTAGATGCTCCAGGCCATCCAGTCCAGCAGCCGCTTGGCGTACGCCGGGGTGATGTACTTCTGCTCCGGGTCGTAGTGGCGCAGCGCCGAGCGGACACCGCGGTACTGCACGGTGAAGTTGATGTTGGAGAAGTTGTTGGAGCCACCGATCCCGTAGGCCGTCCGGTCGTACTGGTTGGCGGTGTAGAACGGGAAGATCGGGAAGTTGTCGCCGTAGGTCAGGAAGCGGTAGCCGTCGACGTAGGTCCGCCACTGGTCGAACGGGATGAGGTTCTCGGCGTAGACGTCGTAGAGGTTGGACTCCCGGGCCGGGATCAGGTCACGGGCCGACTCGGGCAGCGGGTTGGGCCGGCCGTTGGCGGTGGCCGCGCTCGTGGCGCCGTGCGACGTGCCGGCGAGGAACATCCGCATGTCGGGGCTCCACAGCCGGTCCAGGATCGCCGCGCGGATGGCGTCGGCGCCGCCGGCCATCTCGTCGACCTTGCCCTGGTCGGCGCCGGCGAGCTGGTAGAGCTGGCGGGCGGCGTCGAACGCGCCCCACACGTACGCGGACTCGGGGCGCTCGATGGTGCGTGCGCCGGGCGCGCCGGCGTTGGCCTTCGGGTAGCCGAAGGTGATCGCGTCGGCGTCGTTGCCCGGCATGTAGTTGGTGTCGTACGCGATGAGCTTGTCGTCGTTGCCGTCGTAGTGCTCGAGCTGGCCGACGCCGTCGCCCTCGAAGTAGCGGGCGAACTTGCGGGCGATTTCCTTGCCGCCGCCGTGCACGTTGTAGGCCTCGAGTCCGGCGGTGCCGAGGTACTGCGAGTAGTGGTTGTTCCAGCTCGTGTGCCCCGGGCTGTCCAGGAAGGCCGAGGAGCCGGACAGCTCGCCGATGTTGAGGACCTGGCCGTACGGCAGGTACGGCGTGCGCAGCCACTTGGTGTCCTGAAGGTGCATCGGCTGGGTCAGCGCCACGGCGTTCTGGTAGAGGTTCACCCCCTCGATCGTCGTGGGGTACTGGTAGACGTGACCGGGCGCGTTGGCGTCGAGGGTGTTGTACCGCTCGCCCCACCAGCGGTAGACGATGGCCTTCTCCAGCGCGGGATCGGGCACGTCGATGTAGGGCACGTCCTGCGCCCAGCGGCGGTTGAACGCGGTGATGCCGGTGCGCACGGCCGTGGCCGGCGGCATCTCGGCGTACTCCTGGTAGCTCTGCACGGTCTTGGTCAGGGTGGCCGAGGAGACCGTGCCGACCACCGACAGGGACACCGTGCCGCCGGCCGGCACGGTGATCTCGCGGTCCAGGTTGGCTCCGGTACGACTGAAGCCGGCGCCGGTGAGGTCGACCTTGATCGAGTCCCACGCGGTGTCGACGAGCCCGTTGTTGGAGCCGCTGGTGATGGTGCGCGTGCCGGTCAGCGACGCCGCGCCCGGCCCGGCCTGGGTGGCCAGCGGTGACGCGGCGCGGACGGTGAAGGTTGCCGGCGCGTCGCCGGGGTTGTCGAAGTCGAGGGCGGTGACGGCGACGTTGTCCTCGGTGATGAACTTGGTCTGGTTGGCGGTGACGCCGGTGGTGCCGATCGTGTACCGGCTCTTCGCGTGGCTCGGCGCGTTGAACCGGTTGGCGTTGACCTCGGTGACGGTCTGCCCGGGCACCGTGACGGTGTACAGGTTGCCGAGGTTGTTGGGGCCGCCGACGTACGCGCTGCCGGCGAAGCCCATGATGGTGAAGTTGTTGTTGCTCGCGCCGCGCATGTAGAGGGAGCGGCCCCGGGTCATGAGCACCGCCGACCCGATCGTTCCGGGGACGCCCAGCACCCGGTCGAGGTAGTAGTCGGTGCCGCCGGCGGCCAGATCCTTCTCGAAGATCGACTGGTGCATGTTTCCCGCGGTGAACGGCACACCGGGCTTGAGCTGGTTGGCGACGTCACCGACGTTGCTGTAGGTCGGGTCGCCGATCTCCATGGCATGGTTCTGCCCGTTGGTGTAGACGCCGACGTCACCCTCGTTGCCCGGCAGGACCGGGCTGTCGGCGTGGGCCGGGGACGGTACGCCGACCGCCCCTCCCACCACCAGCGCGGCCAGGGCGGCCCAGAGGGGCACCCGCCTCACTCGTCTATGGATCATGTCGTTCCTCCCTGTCGTCGGTGCGGCTGAACGGGGCGGCGCGGAGAAGCGTTAGCGCTAACATCAGGGGGCCTCCCGGCCCGTGATCTCTGGTCAGCGCCCGGTCGGGAGCCAGACGCGCATGGTCGAGGGCCCTCGGTTGGCCCAGTCGTGGTACTCCACTAGCGGCACCTCGTCGAGGGTCTCGCCGACCGTCGGCGCCGACTCGACCTGCTCGGACCGGTAGGGCCAGTCGTGGTCACGCGGGTGGACGCGCCAGCAGCGCACGGTGACGCGGTCCTGGACGAGGCGGGGCGGTTGGCTGGTGTCGACACGGAGCTCGTCGACCGTCTCGACGCCGGGGACGTCCACGGACTCCAGGGCGAGCACCAGGGGTCCGTGCTCCACCGCGACGCATCCACGCACCGCGTCGATGCGCTCGTCCGGATGGGTGAACCGGGGCGCCATCGGCAGGGACAGAACGACCTCGTCGCCCCGCCGCCACGTCCGGGTCTCGGTGACCAGGCCCGGGCCGACCGGGCGGGTGTCGCCGTCGACGGTCAGCGTCGCACCCTGGGCCGCCCAGCCGGGCACCCGCAACGACAGCGACCAGGGGCGGTCGTCGTCGCTCTCGATCCGCACCCGGACCTGCCCGCCGTGGGGGTAGTCGGTCGCGACGCTCACGCGCAGGTCCCGCCCGTCGGCGAGGCGGTGCTCGACGGTGCCGGGCAGGTACTGGTGAAGCTGGAGGCCCTCGTCGTCGGACGTCGCGACGTAGGCCGACAGGCTGGCCAGGGTGCGGGCCACGTTCGTCGGGCAGCAGGAGACCTCGAACCAGGGCGCCCGCAGCGAGGCCGCCGCGCGGAGGCTGGGCCGGTCGGCGTCGGGAAGCGTGCCGAGTTCACGGCGGTGCAGCGTGTTGGTGTAGAAGAAGCTCCGCCCGTCGGCCGCCGGCGAGGTCGACACCACGTTGAACAGCGTCCGCTCGATGAGGTCGGCATACCGGGGATCGCCGTCGGCGAGCAGCAGCCGCCACGCGAGCATCACCGAACCGACGCCGGCGCAGGTCTCGGAGTAGGCCCGGTCGGGGGGCAGCACCCAGTCCTCGCCGAACGCCTCGTCCTGGTGCCGGGAACCCTGCCCGCCGGTGACGTACGTGCGCCGGGCCACCCCGTTGACCCACTGAATGCGTACCGCGTCCAGCAGGCTGGCGTCCTTCAACTCGACGGCGACGTCGGCGGCGCCGGAGGCGAGGTAGTTCGCCCGTACCGCGTGCCCCCGCAGGACCGTCGCCTCCCGGACGGGCTGTTCGTCCTGGAAGTACTCCCGGCCGTACTCCACATCGCTGAGCCGGCCGTGACCCCGCCGGTCGACGAAGAGCGCGGCCTGGGTCAGGTAGCGGTCGTCGCCGGTGACCCGGGCGAACTCCACCAGCGCGGTCTCGATCACCGGGTGTCCGCACAGGCCGTCGATACCGTCCGGTCCGAAGGTCTCGCACACGTTGTCGGCGGCACGGCGGGCGACCTCGAACAACCCGTCGTCCGCGCCCGGACGCGTTCGGGCGCGGGCGACCGCGGCCTGGAGGAGGTGACCGATGCAGTAGAGCTCATGACCCCATTCGAGGTCGGACCACCGGGGCGCCTGCCCCGGGCGACCGAACCGGGTGTTGAGGTAGCCGTCGGCCTCCTGCGCCGCGGCCACCCGACGCACCATGGCGCGAAACCTGGACTCGAGCTCCGCGTCGCCGGTCCGGCCGATCTCCCAGGCCGTCGCCTCGAGGAACTTGTAGATCTCCGAGTCGGAGAACTCGCGTCCGCGGCGGTCGCGCGACAGGTCGCCCCGCACGGCGAGGTCGAAGTTGCCGATCCAGCCGGCGCGTTCGAGCCAGTGCTCGATGTGCGGGAGAGTGGCGGCGGCGTTGGTCGATTGACGCTGCGCCCAGAATCCCCCCGTGATCCGGACCTGGTCCAGCCCGAGCGGCCGGAGACGGCCACGGATCGGCACGACAGGGGCGGCCGTGGGTACGGTGCCGCTCATGGTCATCCTTTCATCGCGCCGGACATGAAGCCGCGCACGTAGTGTCGTTGGAGCAGCAGGAACAGGACGATGCACGGCAGGGCGAGAACGACGACGCCCGCTTCGGTCGCGCCGTAGTCGACGACGCCCTGGACCTGGCCCCGCAGGTTGGACACGGCGAGCGGAAGGGTCATGCGCTCGGTGTCGTTGATCAGGATCAGCGGCGCCATGAAGTCGTTCCACGCGGTGAGGAACGCGAACAGCCCGACGGTGATGAGGCCCGGCTTCACCGCGGGCAGCAGCACCCGCCACAGAGCGCTGAACGTCGAGCACCCGTCGACCATCGCGGCCTCGTCCATCTCGCGGGGCACCGCCTCGAAGGAGATGCGCATCAGGAAGGTGGAGAACGGCAGCTGGAACATCGTGAGCACGAGGGCCACGCCGACGAGCGAGTTCTCCAGCCCGACCTGGTTGAGCAGCACATAGAGCGGGATCAGCAGCGTCGCGTACGGGACCATCAGGATGGCGAGCGTGACCAGGAACAGGATGTTCTTGCCGGGAAAGCGGAACCGGGCGAACGCGTAACCACCGAGGAGGGAGATCAGCAGCGTCAGGACGACCGCGAGCAGGGCGACGAAGGCCGTGTTCGCGAGGTAGCGCCAGATGCCGGCCTGATAGTTGGCCAGCGTCTCGTAGTTGCCGAAGCCCCAGCCGTCGACCTGGTTGGTGCCGGCCCGCGGGCCCACCGAGGCGACGGCCGTCCAGAGCAGCGGCGCCAGGAAGATCAAGCCCACCGATCCGGAGAACACCCAGTACGGCGTGCGCAGCGCGATGCCGGCGATGGTGAGGCCCCTGGGTCCGGCGGGGCGGCCGGGCGCCGCGGGTGGCAGGGAACCGCCGCGAGCGGTGTGGGAACGGGATACGGCGACCATCGACGTCAGCTCTCCTCGGACCGGAAGGCGCGCAGTTGCAGCGCGTTGATGAGGACCAGGGCCAGCAGCACGATGACGGAGAGGGCCGCCGCCACACCGAGGTCGTTCTGCCCCTGGAACGCCACCATGTAGATGAGCTGGACGACGGTGATCGTGCTGTTGTCCGGACCGCCCTTGGTGAGGATGTAGAACTGCTCGAAGGCGAGCAGGGAACCGGTCACGCAGAGCACGGTCGTCAGTGCGAGGGTCGGGCGCAGCAGCGGCAGGGTGATCTTCCGGAAGGTCTGCCACCGGCTGGCGCCGTCGGCGCGGGCGGCCTCGAACACGTCCGCCGGTATGCCCTGCAGGCCGACCAGCATGAGCACCATGTAGAAGCCCGCGTAGCGCCACACGATGAGAAACGTCGTCGAGATGAGCGCGGCGGTCGGTGAACCGAGGAAGCTGACGCCCAGACGGTCCATCACCGACGCCAGCGGGCTCGCGTACGGCGAGTAGAGCACGTAGAACAGCAGCGAAGCCGACGCCAGCCCGAGGGCGCTCGGAATCAGGAACGACGCGCGGAGCAGGTTGTTCCACCGGCTCGACTCCTGCACGAGCAGGGCCAACCCCAGGCCGAGGGCCAGCAGCAGCACGGTCGCGAGCACGGTGTACTTGACGGTGAACACCACCGAGTCGGTGAAGAACCGGTGGTTGACCGCCTTGACGAAGTTGTCCGGAGCGTTGATTCCCTGGTCGCCGGTCAGCAGCGGCCACCTCGACACCGACATCTTGATGACGAGCAGCAGCGGCACGGCGAACAGCGCCGCCACGAACACCGCGGTCGGTGTCGCGTAGAGCCAGCCCAGCAGGGCCTGCCGGCCGCGTGGACGGGCACGGTCCCGCATCGCCGCACTGGGCGGGCGAGACGGTGCGGTGACTCTCATGGGAACCTCTCGATCGGTCGACGGCGGGCGGTCGTTGACACGTGCGGATCGGATGCCTCCGCAGGCGTGTGCCGGCCCGGGAGAGCCGCTGGTCGGCACACGCCCGCGAAGGGCAGCTACTGCTTGAGCACGGCGGTGATCTCGCCGTTGTCCTTCTGCAGGTCGCCGCTGCCGTTCAACACCCGGTTGCGGATGAGGGTCAGCCAGGGGCTGTTCGGCGCGTTGAACGCCTGCTGGAAGTTCATCGCCACGGGCGTGTCGCCCTTACCGGCCGCCTCGTTGATGGTGACCAGGCGCGGGTCCTCGGCGGCGTACTTGTTGTTGGCGAGGTCGGCGCGGGAGACCACGTCCTTGTTCTTCGCCAGCACCTCGACCTGGGCCTCCTCGGACATCATCCAGCTGAGGAAGTTCCAGGCCTGTGCCGCCTTCTTCGAGTCCTTCGACACGCCGAGGCCGTCACCGCCGACGAAGGTCGAGCCGCCACCGCCGGGGCCGGGGATCGGGGCCACACCGACGTCGAACGGGGTGGAGGAGAGCAGCGTCGCCGGGTAGAGCATCACCCCGACCTTGCCCTCGGTGAACGGGGCGGTCCAGGTCGGGCCGGTCTCACCCGCCGAGGCCGGCAGCACGGCGCCGGACTTCCACAGGTCGTTCCAGGTGCTGTAGACCTTCTGGGCGGTGTCGTCGGCCAGCTTGGCCTCGGTGCCGTCCTCGCTCAGCACCTCACCCCCGGCGGCCCAGACCGACGGGAACCAGGTGAAGACCAGACAGCCGCCGCAGTTCAGGCCGGTGGCCGTGCCGTACACGCCGTTCTTCTTGGTCGCCTGGACCGCCTTCGCGGCGGTGGCGTACTCCTCGAGCGTCGCCGGGGCCTTCTCCGGGTCGAGCCCGGCGTCCTTGAACAACTGCTTGTTCCAGAACATCATCGACAGGTCCAGCACGAAGGGCAGGACGTGCTTCTTGCCGTCCATCGTGCCGGCCGCGAGGTGGCCCTTGTTGATGGAGTCCTTGAAGCTGAGGCCGTCGATGTTGGCGCTGAGATCCTGGAAGAGGCCCTGGTTCACCCAGTTCGGCACGTAGACGATGTCCGCGGCGAAGAGGTCCGGAAGCCCGTCCGAACCTGCCGCCGCACCGACCTTCGCGACGTAGTCGTCGTTCGGTACGACGGTCAGCTTGACCTGGTTCTTATGGCCGGCGTTGTACGCGTCGACGAGCAGCTTGGCCTGCTTCTCCAGCGGCGCGCGCGTCCAGAGGGTGAGCTCGCTGCCGTCGTCGACGCCGTTGGGGCCGGCTTCGGCCGCACTCGTGCCGCCGCCGTCGTCGCCGCTGCACGCGGCCACGCCCACGGTCAGCGCCGCCACGAGAACTCCTGCCAGTGAACGCAGAGCAGTGCGCCTGCCCAAGGTCCTTCTCATGGTTCCTCTCCTGGGGTTCATCGTTCGGAGGGAGCCGCCGCGCGGGTCCCGCGAGCGAGGATCAATCCGGTTGCTGGTTCGTTCGTGTCGTTCAGGAGGGCTGGATCCGCTACGCCTGAGCGTTGCTGTGGGCAGCCGTATGTGCCGGTCCACGGGGGACCGTCCGGCAGGTCGCGAGATTGCTGCATCCTCATCGCGCCCCCGCCTCCCGCCGGATCCGGCGCGGCTGGCGCATCATGCGTTACCGCCGCGACCGGGGTGGTGGATGTCACGTTCCGCCGCTAGCGTCGCGCACGAAAACGGTTTCGGCAAGATGTCAGGCGGGTAAAACCTGAACCACTCTCGCCGACCCTTTGACCGTCCAATGTGGGCGGACGAACGCACCTGGCCTGCCCAGAAGCTGCTTCCGGGAGCGACTGTCCCGACTCCTGAAAAGCTTGCGAAAGGGTTTCGGTAGACCGGCAACGCCGGTGGATCTCACCGGCCCCCTGCGGCCAGCTCGGCGAGCATCCCCTCGCAGCTGCGCACGACGACCTGCGCACCGCGCCGCTGGGCCAGTGGCAGCACCGGGTCCTCCGCCCGGTCCCGCCACCGCCACTGCGCATCGGCGGCGACCTCCCAGAGCCGCTGCACGGTCGCGTCGTGCTCGACGCCGAGCCGGGCGGCCAGCCCGACGCCGTCCCCACCGATCAGCCGCTGCGCCTCGGCGACCAGCTCGGCGTCGAAGCCGAGCCGGCTGTTGCGCAGCGCCACCAACAGGCGAAGCTCCCGGAACTCGTGCGCACCGGCGAGGATCTGCTCGACCGTGCCGACCAGCTCGTCGGCGCCCCGGACGGGCTCGGCCCGCACCAGCGCCTCCACGGCGGCCAACGCCGACCGCGCCTTCAGCGTGTCCCGGCGGTCGATGAAGCAGCGGGTCATCGACTCGCGCAGCTCCGTGAGCCCGCTACGCCGGATGAGCTCGGCGGACAGCTTCACCCGACTGTCGAACCCGCTACGGACCAGGGTGGTCGCCAGCCGGATCCCGAAGAGCCCGAACCGGTCCAGCAGTGCCGCGCGCACCTCCGGGTCCAGCCGTACCGGCAGCTCGCCACGGAGGAAGCGGTCGGCGGAGAGCAGGTGCGCCTCCAACTCCGCGCGGGACACCCGGGCCAGCATCGCGAGCGCGGCGAAATCCGACTCACTGAGCATCCGGCCCGCCAGACCTATCGACCCGCTGCACGCCACCACGTTCACGCACAGCGCGCCGACCCGCGGATCCCGGTGCTGGCGCCGGGCCAGCTGGCGGGCGGTGAGCAGCCCGTCGATCCGGCCACCACCGGTCTCGTCCGCCCGGGACAGCACCATGATCACGTTCACCGGGGCGGCCTGCCCGACCGCGCTCTCCCGGCCCGACTCCAGCACCCGCAGATCGCTGTCGCGGCCGTCGCGGGTCAGGTACAACACCGCGTCCGCGTCGCGCAGCACCCGGTCCATCACCGGCGCACGGCCCTGCTCGCCGGCGCCGGTGACCGCCGGCGTGTCGATCAGGGTCACCTGGCGCAGTGCCCGCGTCGGCCACTGCACCACGATGTCCCGCACCTCCCCCGCCCCCCAGCCGAGGTCCACCCGCATCCCGGTCGCCGACTTGACCACCGTCAACTCCTGCGGAGGCTGGCCGGCCGGGTACGCGGTGGCGCGTGGCTGGGCGCCGTCCTCGTACCAGGTGAAGACGCCGTCGGCTCCCTCGACCGGCGCGACCTCCTCCCCCATCAGCGCGTTCAGCACCGTCGACTTGCCGGCACGCCACGGGCCCGCGACCGCGATCCGCAGCGGTTGCTCCAACCGGGCCACCTGGTGCCGCAACTGCCCGACCGCCCGGGGATTGTCCTGGTAGAGGTCGATGGCCTGGTGCAGCAACCCCCACGCGGCCTCGTCCAACCGCAGCCCGACGGTCACGCCCGAGGCTCCAGCAGCACCGGGGCCGAACGGGTGCCGCTCAGTTGCTGAGCCTGCTCGTAGAGCGCCGCCAACCGGGTCATCTTCAGCCGGATCTCACGCTGCCGCTGGTCACGCAGGGCGGCGTCGGTGTCGGCCTCCTGCTTCGCGCTGCGGAACGACTGGACGATGGCCTCCTGGAGTTCCTCGGTCAGCCCGGTGAAGTGGTCCCGCAGCATCCGCTGCACCTGCCGGGTGGCGTCCCGGCAGTCCCTGATCATCCGGACGAAGAAGTCGTCGACGTGCCGCTGGATCGCGGTCTTGACGGTGGCCTGCCGGCGGCGCAGCAACTGCTTGCTCTCGTCGCGGATGCTCTTGCCACCGAACAGCGCGCCGATGCCGACCGAGACCGGATTGATCATCGGCATCCCTGCCAACGTTGTCGCCAGGCCGAACATCAGCATGCCGCCGTACGAGCCCTTCATGCCGGTGAACAGCTTCTGACCCGTGGTGAACCGGTCGATGTTCGGCCGTTCCAGCTCCGGCAGCCGGCCACCGAGGTCCTCCGGCATCGTCATCGACCAGGGCGGCAACACGTCGTAGCCGTACCGGGCGAAGTTGGCGGCCACCCGGCGGGCGATCCAGTCGCAGCGCTGGATCAGCCACTCGTGGTTCGCCTCCGCCGCCTCCACCAGGCTCCGCTGCAGCCAGTCCTCGAAGGTGTCCCAGGCGACCAACGGATCGGCCGTGTCGAACGCCTCGTCCACGGTGCGCAGGATCTGCCGGGTCCGGTCGCGCAGGTCGTACTCGATGTCCGAGAGCAGGTCGGCCATCTCGTCGGTGAGGGTGTTCTGCCACCGGGTGGAGCAGCGGCGCAGCTCGTCGACCTCACGCTGGGCCGCGTGCAGCCGGGAGATCGGCCCGGACTGCTCCTCGGCCTCCTGGGTCGCCAGCTCGGCGCGCAACGGCGCGGCCAACTGCTCCACCACCGTCCGGGCCACCCCCTGCACCGAGGCCCGGGCCAGCTGATCGGCCTTGCCGGTCAGGTCCCGCTGCAACCGGGCGATCAGGGCGGGAAAGCCGGACTCGGCGTTGAGGCCACGGTCGTTGGCCGCGGCCGCGCGCAGCCGTAGCGCCGCCGAGACCGGGATGACCGGCGCCGGGACTCCGGCGTCGGCCAGGTGCTGTCGGTTGCGCTCGGCGACCGCACGCCAGTCCGCCACGACGTCGGTCTTGCTCTGCACCACGACCACGTTCGGATGCGAGCGCATGACGTGCAGCAGCATGTCCAACTCGGTGACCGACAGTTCCCGTGTGGAGTCGGAGACCAGCAGCACGGTGTCCGCACGGGCGGGAGCGGCGACCGGGGCGTTGCCGCCGAGCGTGGCGATCTCGTCGGTGCCGGGAGTGTCCACCAGCACCAGTCCGGCGCCGAGCAGGGCGCGGGGCAGCCCGATCTCGACGTACGCCGGGCCACCCCCCGGCCGACGCCCGACCGCGCCGGCCACACCGGCCGCGACCTGGTCGAGCGCCACCGGGGACCGCTCGACGATCGCCGCGGGCGCGCCGCCGGCGGGCCGGCCCGGCGCCGGTGGCGGCGCCTGGACCACGGCGGCGGACGGAGCCTCGGCGTGCTGCACCACGGTCGGCAGGATGGTGGTGCGCCCGTCGCCGACCGGGCAGGCCGGCGCGTTGATGATCGCGTTTATCAGCTGGCTCTTGCCCTGGTTCGGCTCACCGATGACCAGGACGCGGAGTTTCGGGTCCAGCAGTTGCGCACGCTTCTGCCGCACCGTCTGGAGCAGATCACCTCGGCCGTGTGCGTTGCACGTGCGGGCGATTTCGTCCAGCACGTCCAACCAGATCCCCGCCATCACCGCACCAAGTGTGCGGATTTCGGCTCAATTATCAAGAGGGACCGGATGTGGAACCGGAGAGGGCCGGATCGCCCGAGACGATCCGGCCCCTCGTTCCTACCGGGAATCCCCGTCAGAGCAGACCGCCGGTGATGCCCAGCAGCCCGTTGTCCGACGCGGCGTGCCCGCCGTCGTGGGAGTCGCCCAGCACGCCGTCGGTGAGGCCGCCGGTCACGTCGCCGACCGTGCCGGTGACGCCGGGCACGAGCCCGTCCACCTGGTGCGTCACGCCGCCGACCACGGACGGCACGTCGAGCGGCGCGACCACGCCGCCGACGACACCGTCGCCGTCACCCAGGCCCAGCCCGCCCAGGGTGTCGTCGACACCGAGGGAATCGACGACACCGCCGAGGTGACCCTCGGTGCCCGAGAGCAGACCACCGGTCAGGTCACCGCCGAGCAGGTCGCCGCCGAGCGGGCCCTGGTCGGTGACGCCGATCAGGCCCGTGGAGCTACCCACCGTGCCGGTGACGTCACCGACAACCGGGTCCACAATGCCGTCCACCGGCTCCACCACGTCGGCGTCGAGGGTGTGCGCCACGTCGGACACACCGGTCAGGTCGGTGTCCAGGCCGTTCGGACCGACACCCACGCCGATCCCCGGCAGCACGGTGACGCCGGCGGCGACCGTCGCCGGGTCGACCGCGATGGCGCCCAGCACGCCGGCCTTGACGTCCAGACCGGTGGGAGCACTGGTGATGCTGATCTGCTGCGCCACGCTCTGGAGCTGACCGACCACGTCGGTGGCGTCGGTCACCAGCGGGTCGAACCCGAGCTGCCCGACCGGGGCGAGCGGCGCGAGGCCCTGGCCCGGGGCGTAGTCGACGACCAGCGGAACCACGTCCTGCACGTCGGCGGCCGTGATGTCGGTGAGGCCCGCGGCGTTCAGCGCGCCCTCCGGGTCGAGGTCGAAGGCCGACCGCGCGTCGGGGTTCGTCAGCAGGTCGAGCACGAAGTCGTGGAGGGTCTGGTTCGAGTCCATGTGCCGGGTTCTCCTCGGATGTGGCGTCAGCGACCGTCGTTCGTCGACAGAGACGTTATGGCGGGGAGCGACCCCGGACATCGGGGCTCGGCCCGCATCCTGTGCCGCTGCATTAGGGTCTCCGCTACCTCGTACGTTAGGGGGACTGGGGGAAACCGTCCCGGCCAGATTAGGGTCCCGACCAGGGAGCGATCTCTGGTACGAACGTAGGAGCCCGCGGGGGTTCGCCGGGGGTGGGTCGCCGGGCAGCGCCGCAGCGATCGCCACCGGCCGGCCAACTCACGGGGAGAGATGAGACGGATGCCGTACGTCCTGGGGATAGACATCGGAAACACCAACACCGCCGCCGCCGTCGCTCGGCGGCACGGCACGACCTGGACGCGTCCCGAGGCGGTCCCCCTGCACGCCGGCTCGGCCCTCGTACCGTCGGTGCTGCACCTGTCGGAGGACGGCTCGCTGCATGTCGGCGAGCCCACGACCGACGACGGCAGCCGCACCACCAGGGACTTCGTTCGCCGGATCGGCGACGACGTGCCCCTGCTGCTCGGCGGCGAAGCGTGCGCGCCGCAGACGCTGACCGCCGAGTTGGCGACGTGGGTGGTGGAGCGGGTGTACGCCTTCGAGGGCGGCCCGGCCGAGGCGGTCGTGCTCAGCCACCCGGCGGGCTGGCGCCCGTACCGGCGGGACCTGCTGCACCGGGCGCTGTTCGACCTCGGCCTGCGCAACGTGACGCTGCTGCCGCGCACGGTCACGGTGGCCGAGAGCCACGCGGCGCGCGGGTTCGCGGGCACCACGGCCGCCGTCTACGCGCTGGGTGGCAACAGTTTCGAGGCGGCCCTGGTGCGCCGCACCTCGCGCGGCACGTACGAGAGCTTCGGCGTTCCGCAGGGCCTCGACCCGATCGGCGGCACGGACTTCGACGAGGCGCTGGCCGGGCACGTACGGACCGTGCTGGCCCGGGAGTTGGCCGCCACCGCACGCCGGGGCGCCCAGGCCGCCCTGCGCGGGCTCCTGCCGGAGTGCGACCGGGTCAAGCGGGAGCTGACCGTCGACCTGGCAGCCGACGTGGTGCTGACCCTGCCGAGCGGCCCGGTGCGGGTCCCGGTGACCCGGGCACAGTTCGAGGGCATGATCCGCCCGACGGTGCAGGCCACCGTCGACCTCCTGCTGCGGACCGTGCGCGGCGCCGGCCTGGCGCCGGGGCAGCTCGACGGCGTCCTGCTCGCCGGCGGGTCCGCCCGCATCCCGCTCGTCACCGAGCTGATCACCGCGGCGCTACCGGTCCCCGTCGAGGTGGAGCCGGACTCCCAGCTCACCGCCGCCACCGGGGCGGCGATGGCCGCCTGTCAGGTCGTGTCACCGCGTCCCCGCCGGCCGGAGCCGGTACGCGAACCGGCGCCGACCTCCGGTGCCGGCCGGGCCGCCATCCCCGCGATGCGCCGTCCCCACCACGACACCATCGTCCCGGGCGATCCGCCACCCCGCCCTCCGGTCCGGATCCTCCCACTGGAACTGCCGAAGCCGTCCCGCCTGGCGCTGGCTCGAAGCCGGGGACGCGAAGGATGACCATAATGATCATGAACGATGTCGCCGAGTCCAGGCTGGTCCTGGGCAAGGGGCCGGCCGCCCTGCTGGAGATGGTCGCGCAGGACCCGACCGGTCCGCTCACCGTCGGCCTGGCCGGGCCGGGCGGCCACGGCAAGACCGCGCTGCTCGATGAGCTGGCGCGGGTCCACCAGCGGGCCGGCATCGCCGTACGCGCGGGCGCCCCGGAGCCGGACGAACCGGTCGACCCCCACACGCTGGTGCTGGTCGACGACGCGCATCTGCTCGACGACGCACGACTCGGGGCGCTGCTGCGGCTGGTGACCACCCGCCGGCACCGGCTGGTGGTCGCCCACCGCCCGTGGCCCCGGTCGGCGGCCCTCACCGAGCTGGTCGACGCCCTGCGCCGGGACGGGCGGTCCCTGCTGCTCACCGCGTTCACCCGGGAGCAGACCGCGGCCTACCTCGCCACCGTGCCCGAACTGGGCCGGCGGGCCGACCTGGTCGACTTCGTGCACGCGCAGACCGCCGGCGTACCCCGGGACGTCGAGCGGCTGGCCCGCGGCCTGGGCGGGCCGGAGAACCTCACCGGCGTCCCGGCCGAGCCGCCCCGGCCCGTCGTGCTGGAGTTCGGGCCGGCCCTGGAGGTTCTGCCCGCCGATGTCCGGCGACTGCTGCTCGCCGTCGCGGCCGGCGTGCCGCTGCCGGTGAGCATGCTCGGCGCGCTCCTCGGTCGGGAGCCGGAGGCGGTGGATGAGTTGATCGCGACGACCAGGGCCGCCGGGCTGCTCGGCGCCGATGGCCGGCTCGCGCCGATCGTCCGGCGAGCCGTCACCGCTCTCAGCCCGGCGACGGACCGTACCGCCGTCTGGCGCCGGCTCACCGAGTTGCAGCTCGCCCGGGGCGGCGCGGTGCTGCCGCTGGTCCGGTCCCTGCTCGCGGTGGGTGTGCTCGGTGACTGCCCCGCCCCGACGTTGGCAGCCGCCGCGGAGGAGGCGCTGGCCGACGACCCGGCCTTCGCCGCCGAGTTGTTCGCCGCCGCCACGGCGGCCGGCTGGCCGGCCAGCGCCCGGCAGGCGCTCGCCGCCGCCCTCGCCGGCAACCTCGACGGCGCCCTGCGGCTGGCGGACCGGCTACTGGCCGTTGCCGCCCCGGCCGACCGGACCGAGGCCGCCATGGTGGCCGCCACCGCCCTCGCGCACCGTGGTCACGCCGACCGCACCGTGGAGCTGTACCG